>NZ_JBHXNU010000008.1:24300-52182 GCF_042719255.1 Rhodococcus sp. NPDC058532 | reverse complement strand
TGGGGGGGGGGGGGGGGGGGGGGGGGGGGGGGGGGGGGGGGGGGGGGGAGGGGGGGGGGGGGAGGGGGGGGGGGGGGGGGGGGGGGTCCCCCCGGTCCCGGTGTCGTGCGGCGCTCAGGCCTCCTGCTGCGCGGCGATCTGCCTGCGCACCTCGTCCATGTCGAGGGCCTTGACCTGGGTGACCAGATCCTCCAGCGCTGCCTGCGGCAGCGCGCCCGGCTGGGAGAACACCAGGATCCCCTCCCGGAACGCCATGATCGTCGGGATTGACCGGATGTTCGCGGCCGCAGCGAGGCCCTGCTCGGCCTCGGTGTCCACCTTGGCGTGCACCACGTCCGGATGCGCCTCCGAGGACGCCTCGAAGGTGGGCGCGAACTGCTTGCAGGGGCCGCACCACGACGCCCAGAAATCGACCAGCACCACGTCGCTGCCGGTGACGATCTCGTCGAAGTTTTGCTGGGTCAGGGTCTGGGTGGCCAACTCGCATCCTCTCGCCGCCGGCCGCGGCCGGTCTCTGGTGCAGCGGGGGTCGCTGCCGTCGCGGGGTTCAACGCGCGATCAGCCCCGATTCTTCCCGACCGGTGCCTGCCGGGCCGTCGCCGCGCCGGCCGGGCGATGCTCACGCGATCCGCCACTCCCGCCTCTCCTCGCCGTCCCACCGCCGGATCCCGGCCCCCTTCCCGGAACCGTGGCCGGGCGTCAACAGGTTCACCGCTGGTCCGATCTCATCCGGGAATACCCGCCGCGCCAGCGTGATGTGCGGCGTCCAGTCACCCGGATGGCAGTGCGCGGGAATGCCGGGACATGCGTGCAGCACCCGAAAGATGCTTCGCTGCAACGCGAGCAGGCCCGCCGTGGGAATCACCAGGTACGCCAGTGTCTTTCGGTGACCGCCGAAGATCACCAGGCCGCCGATCGTCACCCGCAGATCCGGGGCGGTCAGCTGCTGCTGCAGCAGCAGATCGGTCTCCGGGTCGATGTGCCGGGCGACGGCGAGGGTCACGTGCGGCCGGTTCGTCGACCTGCGGACCACATCCTGGCTGGGGAGCGCGGCATCGGACAGCCGCCGCCACTCCCGGCGGATCGCGGTGTCGAGCTGGGCGTCGAGCAGCAGTTCCACGGACTGCACCATGCTGAGCAATGATGGTCGGGTGAACCCCTCGAGCGCAATCACAGGACAGTCGGGGAGTGCCACCGGTCCGCTCCGGCTGGGTCTGCTCGTCGGCGACGGCATCGGCCGCGAGATCGTTCCCGCGACCCGGCGGACCGTCGATACCGCCGCGGGCGGGGCACCGGTCGAGTGGGTCGAGCTGCCGATCGGCGCCGACGCCATCGCCTCCCACGGCACCCCGATCCCGGACGAGACCCTCGACGGGCTCGCCCGCCTCGACGGCTGGATACTCGGCCCCCACGACAGCGCCGCCTATCCCGAGGAGTTTCGCGGCACGCTGACGCCCGGCGGCCGCATCCGCAAACGGTTCGGCCTCTACGCGAACATTCGGCCTGCCCGCGCGTTCCCCGGCGTCCGCGCCGCCGTCCCCGGCATGGACCTGGTGATCGTCCGGGAAAACTCGGAGGGTTTCTACGCCGACCGCAACATGCACACCGGCAGCGGCGAATTCATGCCGACACCCGACGTCGCGCTGGCGGTCGCGGTGTTCACCCGGCGGGCGTGCGAACGGATCGCGCACACCGCGTGCGCGCTGGCCGCCCACCGCAGGGGGGCGGTCACGGTGGTGCACAAGGCCAACGTGCTGCCGCTGACCACCGGTCTGTTCCGGGACGTGTGTCTCGAGGTCGCCGCGCAGTACCCCGGGGTCCGGGTCGACACCGAGCATGTCGACGCGATGGCCGCGCACCTGGTCCGGAGGGGCGCCGACTTCGACGTCGTGGTGACCGAGAACATGTTCGGGGACATCCTGTCCGACCTGGCCGGGGAGCTGTCCGGGTCGCTCGGCACCGCGCCGTCGCTGAACGCCTCGGATTCGCAGGCGATGGCGCAGGCCGCGCACGGCGCGGCCCCCGACATCGCCGGACGTAACCGCGCCAACCCGACCGCGCTGATGCTGTCGGCGGCGATGCTGCTGGACTGGCTGGCGTCCCGCCGCGCCGATGACGGGCTCGCCCGCGCCGCGGGCCGGATCCGCAGTGCGGTCGCCGACACCCTCGCGGCGGGGGTCGCCACCGCCGACCTGGGTGGGTTGGCGTCGACCGCCGAGTTCACCGAAACCGTCGGGGCGCGAATCCTGCGGCGGTGACCGCGCTGCCAGTACGCTGCGAAGGGTGCGGTCCTCGCAGGCAGGAGCAACCACGTCGGCGCGTCGGTTGCCGCGGCGCGCGCGGAGTTTCGGTGCGAAGGCGGCAGGCATACTGGTCGCGGTGACGCTCGCCGTCACCGGGTGTGTGCACAACACCGAGGGCCTGGTGCCGCCGGAGACCGTCCCCGTCGAGCGGGTCGACGCGATCGCATCGCAGGTGCCCGACCGGGTCCGGGACAGTGGCCGGTTGAAGGTCGGGGTGAACGTGCCGTACGCACCGAACGAGTTCAAGGACGAAAACGGCACCATCGTCGGCTTCGACGTCGACCTGATGAACGCCGTCGCTGGCGTGCTTGGCCTGCGCGCGGAGTTCAATCAAGCCGACTTCGACAAGATCATTCCCGCGGTGCAGGCAGGCACCTTCGACCTCGGCATGTCCTCGTTCACCGACACCGTCGAACGGCAGAAGACGGTCGACTTCGTCGACTACTACTCGGCGGGCATCCAGTGGGCGCAGCGCACCGGCGAACCGGTCGACCCGAACGACGCATGCGGGCTCCGGGTCGGCGTGCAGACCACCACCACCGAGGACATCACCGAGGTCCCCGCCAAGTCGGACGCCTGCGTCGCCGCCGGCCGGGAACCGATCGCGAAGATCAAGTACGACAGCCAGGACGACGTGTCCAACGCGCTGATCCTCGGCCGGATCGACGCGATGTCCGCGGACTCGCCGGTCACCGCCTACGCGATCAAACGCAGCGACGGCAGGCTCGAGAAGGCGGGCCCGCAGTTCGACTCGGCCCCCTACGGTTGGCCGGTGCCGACGGGCTCGCCGCTCGCCCCGGTCCTCGCGCAGGCGCTGCAGCACCTCATCGACACGGGCGCCTACCAGCAGATCGCCGACAACTGGGGGGTCGGAGCTGGCACGGTCACCACCGCACGAATCAACGGCGCGACCAGCTGACACGGCAGCGGCAGGAAGGCGGAGGGCGATGACGCAGCACACGGCACCGGGCGCCGGGGACGCGGACGAGCCGGAACCGATCCGGGCGATCCCGCTGCGACGCCCCGGACGCTGGATCGCCGCCGTGGTGGTGCTGGTGCTGGTGGCCCTGTTCGTGTACGGCGCCGCCACCAACGAGGCGTTCGCCTGGGATGTGTACGGCCGCTACCTGTTCGATGCCAGAATCACCGAGGGCGCCTGGAAGACAATTCAGCTCACCGTCCTCGCGATGCTGCTCGCGGTGCTGCTCGGGGTCGTGCTTGCGGTGATGCGGCTGTCGCCGAACCCGGTGCTGCGCAGTGCCGCCTGGGTGTATCTGTGGGTTTTCCGCGGTACCCCGGTGTACGTGCAGTTGGTGTTCTGGGGTCTGATCCCGTCCATCTACAAGACCGTCCACCTCGGCGTCCCGTTCGGCCCGCAATTCGTGCAGTTCAACCTGCAGGATCTGCAGGCGGCGTTCCTGTTCGCGGTGATCGGCCTCGCCCTCAACGAGGCCGCGTACATGGCCGAGATCGTTCGCGCCGGAGTCGGCTCCGTGCACGAGGGGCAGATCGAGGCGTCCACCGCGCTCGGCATGTCCTGGGCGCAGACGATGCGCCGCACCGTCCTGCCACAGGCGATGCGGGTGATCATCCCGCCCACCGGCAACGAGCTGATCAGCATGCTCAAGACCACCTCGCTGGTGCTGGCGGTGCCGTACACCGGCGAACTGTGGGGTCGCGCCAGGGACATCTCGGGCGCCAACTTTCAGCTGATCCCGCTGTTGCTCGTCGCCGCCACCTGGTATTTGGCGATCACCAGCATCCTGATGATCGGCCAGTACTACCTGGAGCGGCACTACTCGAAGGGGCTGTCCCGGGTCCTCACCGCCCGGCAGTTGCAGGCCCTCGCCGACGCCCAGAACACACCGGTGCCGCCCGCCGCGGCGCCCGACGGGGGAGGTCCGCCGTGACGACACCGATGGTCAAGGCCGAACAGGTGTGCAAGAGTTACGGCGCCCTGCGGGTGCTGCGCGGCATCACCCTCGAGATCGACCGCGGACAGGTGCTGTGCCTGGTCGGACCGTCCGGGTCCGGCAAGTCCACGTTCCTGCGCTGCATCAATCACCTCGAGCAGATCAGCGCGGGCCGCCTCTACGTCGACGGCGACCTGGTCGGGTACCAGGAGAAGAACGGCAAGCTCTACGAACTGCACCCCCGGGCCGCGGCCCGGCAGCGCCGCGACATCGGCATGGTGTTCCAGCACTTCAACCTGTTTCCGCACCGGACCGCCCTGGAGAACGTGATCGAGGCGCCGATGCTGGTCAAGAAGGCGCGCCGCGTCGACGCCCGGACCAGGGGGATGGACCTGCTCGACCAGGTCGGGCTCGCCGCGAAGGCAGACGCCTATCCGGCGCAACTATCCGGCGGACAGCAGCAACGCGTCGCGATCGCCCGAGCCCTGGCGATGGACCCCAAGCTGATGCTGTTCGACGAGCCGACGTCCGCCCTCGACCCGGAACTGGTCGGTGAGGTGCTCGTCGTGATGAAAAACCTCGCGAAGGAGGGCATGACCATGGTCGTGGTCACCCACGAAATGGGTTTCGCGCGGGAGGTCGCCGATCGGCTGGTGTTCATGGACGGCGGCGTCGTCGTCGAGTCCGGCGACCCCCGGCAACTGATCACGGACCCGCAGCACGAGCGAACCAAGGCGTTCCTCTCGAAACTGCTGTAAGCACCCCACCCCACCCCCTTACCGAATGTGGGATTCGGTCACTCAGAGTGACCGAATCCCACATTCGGTCAGGGGAGGGTAATATCGTGGTGATATCACTTCGATAGCAATGTGGGGTAGTGGAGATGGAGCATCGGGCCTATCGGCTGAACGGGTTCGTGGTGTTGCTGGTGCTGGTGGTGATCGGGGTGATCGCGGCGGGACTCGCGCTGACCGGCCCCGTCGGGGTCGCGGGCGCGGTGATCCTCGCGGCGGCGATCGTCCTGGCCGCGACCGGCTTCACCGTGATCAACCCGAACGAGGCCCGGGTCGTCCAGTTCTTCGGACGGTACGTCGGATCGGTTTCCGATGCCGGGTTCCAGTGGGTGGTCCCGCTGACCACCAAGCGTCGGATCACGCTGCGGGTCCGGAACTTCGAGACCTCCAAGCTCAAGGTCAATGACGCAGCGGGCAACCCCGTCGAGATCGCCGCGGTGGTCGTGTACAAGGTGATCGACAGCGGCAAGGCGGTCTTCGCCGTCGACGACTACGAGGAGTACGTCGCGATCCAGTCGGAGACCGCGGTGCGACACCTGGCGACCACCCACCCGTACGACTCCGACCAGTCGGCGGGCACCAGCCTGCGCGACGGCACCGAGGTCGCGGCCGAGTTGACCGCCGAGCTGAGCGACCGCACCGACCTGGCGGGCATCGACATCATCGAGGCGCGGATCACTCACCTCGCCTACGCGCCCGAGATCGCGCAGGCGATGCTGGTCCGGCAGCAGGCCGCTCAGGTGGTCGCCGCGCGAACGAAGATCGTCGAGGGTGCCGTCGGAATGGTCGGTCTCGCGCTCGATCGACTGGGGGAGCAGGGCGTCGTCGAACTCGACGAGGAGCGCAAGGCGAACATGGTGTCCAACCTGCTCGTGGTGCTGTGCGGCGACAAGGCCACCCAGCCGATCGTCAACGCGGGCACCCTGTACTCCTGAGCCCATGGCGGAGCGGAAGAAGGTGCTGTTGCGGCTCGACCCTGCCGTCTACGACGCGATGGCGAAGTGGGCCGCCGACGACCTGCGCAGCGTGAACGCGCAACTCGAGTACGGGCTGCGGCGCGCACTTGAGGCGGCGGGCCGCTCGCCCCGGTCGAAGGACCGACCGGACGCCCCGGCCGCCGAGTGAACGGATCGTTCAGTCGATCTGATCGACTGAACGCTTCCGTTCACTCGGGAGGAGTCAGGGTCACAGGTCGGGCTTGCGGCAGACGAAGATGGCGGTCCCGGGAAACAGCTGCCCGCGCAGCGGGCTCCACTGCCCCCACTCGCGGTCCAGCCACTCCGGCCAGTCCGGTTCGACGAGGTCGCGCAGTTCCAGGCCCGCGGCGACGATCTCGCGGACGCGGTCGCCGACGGTCCGGTGGTGCTCGACGTAGGTGGGGGTGCCCGCGTCGTCGACCTCGACGTACGGGGTGCGGTCGAAGTAGGGGATGGTCGCTGTCAGGCCGCCCGGTCCCGGGTCGTCGGGGAAGATCCAGCGGATCGGGTGGTTGACCGCGAACACCCAGCGTCCACCCGGGCGCAGCACCCGCGCGACCTCGCGCATCACCAGCGCCGAGTCCGCGACGAACGGGACCGCACCGAACGCGGAGCACACGATGTCGAAACTGGCGTCGGCGAACGGCAGGGATTCGGCGCCGGCCTGCACGAGCGGGACGCGGGGACCGCCGCGCTCCATCGCCGCCCGCCCCCGCTCGAGCATTCCGCGGGACAGATCCAGCCCCACCGCTCGCGCGCCCTGTCCGGCGAGCCAGCGCGCGCACGGCGCGGACCCGCAGCCGATCTCGAGGACGTCCCGACCGGCGACGTCGCCGAGCAGGTGCACGTCACCCTCGTGCAGGCCCTCCGGGCACCATACGAACTCACCGCCTGCCGAGTCGACGCCGAGGAACTCGCCGTGGGTGCGGTGATAGTCGGCGGCGTCGGCATCCCACCAGGCGCGGCTGGCCCGCTCGCTCTGGGCGGAATCGAGGCGGCTGCGGCCGACGCCGGTGGTGCC
Source organism: Rhodococcus sp. NPDC058532 (assembly GCF_042719255.1). NCBI lineage: Bacteria > Bacillati > Actinomycetota > Actinomycetes > Mycobacteriales > Nocardiaceae > Rhodococcus > Rhodococcus sp. NPDC058532. The sequence goes on along the minus strand of NZ_JBHXNU010000008.1, from coordinate 45,174 downwards.
GAGGGTGGCGTTCGCTGCGGCGTGCCGGTCGTCGTCGGTGGCCGGGGTGACGGGGGTGTCGGGATGCTCGGTCATGGCGAGGTGCACGGTAGCGCGTCCGCTGCCTCCGTCGACACCCGGGTTTGCCCAGCTCGCGTCGGGTCGCGTACCCTGAACCCCGCGAGTGTCTGCCCGAGGCGGCTCCGGTCGTCGACGGTCGCTCGTGAGTCCGACAGAACACCATCAACCGATTCCTATCCCTCCGGAGCACTCCACCAAATGCCCTCCACCACCGTCACCTCGCCGCAGGTAGCCGTCAACGACATCGGCTCCGCCGAGGACTTCCTCGCCGCCATCGACGCCACGATCAAGTACTTCAACGATGGCGACATCGTCGAAGGCACCATCGTCAAGGTCGATCGCGACGAGGTCCTTCTCGACATCGGTTACAAGACCGAAGGCGTCATCCCTTCCCGTGAGCTCTCCATCAAGCACGACGTCGACCCCAACGAGGTCGTCTCCGTGGGCGATGAGGTCGAAGCCCTGGTCCTCACCAAGGAGGACAAGGAAGGCCGTCTGATCCTGTCGAAGAAGCGCGCTCAGTACGAGCGTGCCTGGGGCACCATCGAGGAGCTCAAGGAGAAGGACGAGGCCGTCAAGGGCACCGTCATCGAGGTCGTCAAGGGCGGCCTCATCCTCGACATCGGTCTGCGCGGCTTCCTGCCCGCGTCGCTCGTCGAGATGCGTCGCGTCCGCGACCTCCAGCCGTACGTCGGCAAGGAGATCGAGGCCAAGATCATCGAGCTCGACAAGAACCGCAACAACGTGGTCCTGTCGCGCCGCGCGTGGCTCGAGCAGACCCAGTCCGAGGTCCGCAGCGAGTTCCTGCACCAGCTGCAGAAGGGCCAGGTCCGCAAGGGCGTCGTGTCCTCGATCGTCAACTTCGGTGCCTTCGTGGACCTGGGTGGCGTCGACGGCCTCGTGCACGTCTCCGAGCTGTCCTGGAAGCACATCGACCACCCGTCCGAGGTTGTCGAGGTCGGCAACGAGGTCACCGTTGAGGTTCTCGACGTCGACCTGGACCGCGAGCGTGTCTCCCTGTCGCTGAAGGCGACGCAGGAGGACCCGTGGCGTCAGTTCGCCCGCACCCACGCGATCGGCCAGATCGTGCCGGGCAAGGTCACCAAGCTGGTTCCGTTCGGCGCGTTCGTCCGCGTCGAGGAGGGCATCGAGGGCCTCGTCCACATCTCCGAGCTGGCCGAGCGCCACGTCGAGGTCCCGGACCAGGTTGTCGCGGTCGGCGACGACGCGATGGTCAAGGTCATCGACATCGACCTGGAGCGTCGTCGGATCTCGCTGTCGCTCAAGCAGGCGAACGAGGACTACAACGCCGAGTTCGACCCGTCGAAGTACGGCATGGCCGACAGCTACGACGAGCAGGGCAACTACATCTTCCCCGAGGGCTTCGATCCCGAGACCAACGAGTGGCTCGAGGGCTTCGACAAGCAGCGTGAGGAGTGGGAGTCCCGGTACGCCGAGGCCGAGCGTCGCCACAAGATGCACACCGCTCAGATGGAGAAGATGGCTGCCGACGAGGCTGCCGAGGCCGCGGCCGGTGCGTCGGGTGCCAACTACTCCTCCGAGTCCGGCGCCACCGAGGGCCAGTCCGCTGGTTCCGCGGAGGCGGGTGGCTCCCTGGCCAGCGATGCTCAGCTCGCTGCCCTGCGTGAGAAGCTTTCCGGCAACGCATAGTTCCGTCACCCGCTAGCCGGGGGTAGACCTCGACGGCCCCGGTCCTGACACAGGACCGGGGCCGTCGGCGTTCGGTTCGGGAGGCCACCGCCTGCCGTAACAACGAGTCGACCCCACCCGGAATCCCGGGTGGGGTCGACTCGTTCGAGTGGGTGCGGGTGGTCAGCCCGCGACGGCGGCACCGGACGACCAGGCCGTCTGCATGTCGGCGGTCCGCTTCCGGATCGTGGCGAAACTGTGGCGGGCGGGACTGATCATCTGGGTGAACCACCCGCGCCGGTGTTCCTGCAGGGCCAGCGCCACCTCGGGGATCAGGATGCAGTGCACCCCGTCGACCATGCCAAGACGGTGCCGACCAGCCTGGGAAGAAGTGCTGCGCATGGTGTTCCTTCATCTCGAAGTGTGTGGCCTGGCACGTCGCACTCGAAGATAGTCGACTCCGGTGTGAACCCGGGCCATTTGGCGCGGATGTGCTTCGGGCGTGTTTGGTGACAGACTGGGGGCGTGCTACGTATCGGCCTCACAGGAGGCATTGGAGCTGGAAAGTCCACCGTGTCACGGATCCTCGGCGATCTCGGGGCCGTCGTCGTTGACGCCGACCTGATTGCGCGTGAGGTCGTGGAACCGGGAACCGCCGGACTCGACGCCCTTGTGCGGGAATTCGGTCCGGAGATTCTGCTGCCCGACGGGCGGCTCGACCGACCCGCCCTGGCGGCCAAGGCGTTCGGTGACGAGACGGCCCGCGGTCGACTCAACGGCATTCTACATCCTCTGATCGGGGCGCGGACCGCCGAGTTGGTGGATGCGGCGTCGGATTCGGTGGTGTTGCAGGACATCCCGTTGCTCGTCGAGGGTGGGATGGGTGCGATGTTCCATCTCGTCGTGGTCGTCCACGTCGACGCGGAGGAACGAGTGCGCCGCCTCGTCGACCTTCGGGGAATGTCGGAGGGCGATGCGCGAGCACGGATCTCGTCCCAGGCGACCGACGAGCAGCGCCGCGCTGTCGCCGACGTGTGGCTGGACAACAGCGGACCTGCAGGTGCACTGGATCCTGCGGTGAAGGTGCTGTGGGAGCGGCTGCAGCGGTACGCGGAGAACATCGCGAATTCCGTTGTGGTGCGGGTTCCCCCGGTACTGACCCCGGCGAATCCGGACTGGGCGGAACAGGGTCGAAGGCTGGCGGGCCGGCTGCGCTTCGTGTGCGGTGCCGACGCGATGCGCGTCGATCACGTCGGGTCGACCGCGGTGCCCGGCCTCGCCGCCAAGGACGTGATCGACCTTCAGGTGACGGTGCGCAGCCTCGCCGATGCGGATGCCCTCGCGGACCGCCTGACGCAGGCCGGGTTTCCGCGCGTGGATGCCGTCACCGCGGACGATCCGAAGCCCGCATACGGCATCGGGGGAGAAGTCGATCCGTCGTTGTGGGACAAGCGATTCCATGCATCGGCGGATCCCGGTCGGCCGGCGAACGTGCACGTGCGTGTCGACGGGTGGCCGGGGCAGCGCTTCGCCCTGGTGTTCCGGGATTGGCTGTGCGCGGACGGGGACGTCCGCGCGGAGTACCTGGAAGTCAAGCGGCGCGCCGCGGAGGTCGCGGCGGGGGAGTCGGATGTCACCCAGGCGACCGACCGGTACGTCGAGGCGAAGACGCCCTGGTTCGACGCTGCCCACCGGCGGGCACTGGAGTGGGCGGACCGAACCGAGTGGACGCCGGGGCAGGGGTAAGCGGACGCCGCCTGCCTGGCTGCCGGGTCACCGCCAGCTGACCGGCATGCCTTCCGAGGCCAGCCAGGCGTCGAGGTCGTGGCCGTGCGAGGCGATGCCGTCCACCGCCCGGGTGGCGGTCGCGATCGCCCGCTCGGCAGTCCCGGCGTCGAGGAATCCGGTGGTATGCGCGGCGAGAAGTTCGTCGACGTCGAGGAGCTCGGTGTCCCGGCCGGTCCGCACCACCAGATCGAGGTAGTGGTCCTCGGACCGCCATACCGGGTCGCCGCGGGTGTAGTCGCCGATGTCGACGTACCGATCCTGATCGCGGGCGTGGTACGGGTGGTAGTGGAAGATCGTCGCCCGCAGTCCGGCGTCCGGCAGCAGCCACGACTCCAGGTAATGGAAGTGCGGATGGTCGGAGTGGCGGGCCATGTACAGCCCCCACGCCTCGACCCGGTAGTGCTCCACGGTCCTGACGAACCCCTTCGGGTCGGTGTTGGTGAGGTCGGCCAGGTTGAAGGCCTCCACCTTCGGGGCGTGCACGTCCATGGCAGGAACCTACCGCGTCGCCCGCCCGGTCCCGGCCGGCCCGGCGCGCGGCGCGGTGTTCCTGTCGGACCCGGCGCCTACCCTGGACACCATGGCGTTTGCATCCGAGCATCCCGTGGTCGCGCACTCCGAGTTCCGGCCGGTGGGGGCGATCGAACGATCCGACGGCCGGTTCGAGGTGGTCAGCGAGCACCGACCCGCGGGTGACCAGCCGCAGGCGATCGCGGAGCTGACCCGGCGGCTCGGCGAGGGGGAGAAGGACGTCGTCCTGATGGGCGCGACCGGCACCGGCAAGTCCGCGACCACCGCCTGGCTGATCGAGCAGGTGCAGCGGCCGACGTTGGTGATGGCGCCGAACAAGACCCTCGCCGCGCAGCTCGCCAACGAGCTGCGGGAGATGCTGCCGAACAACGCCGTCGAGTACTTCGTCTCGTACTACGACTATTACCAGCCGGAGGCGTACATCGCGCAGACGGATACGTACATCGAAAAGGACTCCTCGATCAACGACGACGTCGAGCGGCTGCGGCACTCGGCGACGTCGAGCCTGCTCTCGCGCCGGGACGTGGTCGTCGTCGCGTCGGTGTCCTGCATCTACGGTCTCGGCACCCCGCAGTCGTACCTGGACCGCTCGATCCACCTCGACGTCGGGGTGGAGGTGCCGCGGGACGCGTTGCTGCGCCTGCTGGTGGACGTCCAGTACAACCGCAACGACGTCGCGTTCACCCGCGGCTCGTTCCGGGTCCGCGGCGACACCGTCGAGATCATCCCGTCCTACGAGGAACTCGCGGTGCGGATCGAGTTTTTCGGTGACGAGGTCGAGGCGCTGTACTACCTGCACCCGCTGACCGGCGACGTGGTGCGCCAGGTCGAGTCGGTGCGGATCTTCCCGGCCACCCACTACGTCGCGGGCCCGGAGCGGATGGAACGCGCGGTCCGCGACATCGAGGTCGAGCTCGAGGAACGCCTCGCCGACCTGGAGAACCGCGGCAAGCTCCTCGAGGCGCAACGGTTGCGGATGCGCACCAACTACGACATCGAGATGATCAAGCAGGTCGGGTTCTGCTCCGGCATCGAGAACTACTCGCGGCACATCGACGGTCGCGCCGCCGGAACGGCACCCGCCACGCTGATCGACTACTTCCCGGAGGACTTCCTACTCGTCATCGACGAGTCGCACGTGACGGTCCCGCAGATCGGCGCGATGTACGAGGGCGACATGTCCCGCAAACGTAACCTGGTCGAGTACGGGTTCCGGTTGCCGTCGGCCACCGACAACCGGCCGCTCACCTGGGAGGAATTCACCCAACGGATCGGGCAGACGGTGTACCTGTCCGCCACGCCGGGGGCGTACGAGCTCGGGCAGGCGGGCGGTGAATTCGTCGAGCAGGTGATCCGGCCGACCGGCCTGGTGGATCCGGAGGTGGTGGTCAAGCCGACGAAGGGGCAGATCGACGACCTGGTGCACGAGATCCGTGAGCGGGCCGAACGGGACGAGCGGGTCCTGGTCACCACCCTGACCAAGAAGATGTCCGAGGACCTCACCGACTATCTCCTCGAGCTCGGAATTCGGGTGCGATACCTGCACTCCGACATCGACACCCTGCGCCGGGTGGAGTTGCTGCGGCAGCTGCGGCTCGGCGAGTACGACGTCCTGGTCGGGATCAACCTGCTCCGGGAGGGCCTCGACCTGCCGGAGGTGTCCCTCGTCGCGATCCTCGACGCCGACAAGGAAGGCTTCCTGCGCAGCACCACCAGCCTGATCCAGACGATCGGCCGTGCCGCCCGCAACGTGTCCGGTCAGGTGCACATGTACGCGGACAAGATCACCGACTCGATGGCGCGCGCGATCGAGGAGACCGAGCGCCGCCGCGAGAAGCAGGTCGCCTACAACACCGAGATGGGGGTGGACCCGCAGCCGCTGCGGAAGAAGATCGCCGACATCCTCGACCAGGTGTACGAGGAGGCCGACGACACCGACATCGAGATCGGCGGCTCCGGTCGCAACGCCAGCCGCGGACGGCGGGCGCAGGGCGAGGCGGGTCGCGCCGTCAGCGCGGGCGTGTACGAGGGCAGGGACGTCAAGTCGATGCCGCGCGCCGAACTCGCCGACCTGGTCAAGGAGCTGACCGATCAGATGATGAACGCCGCCCGCGACCTGCAGTTCGAGCTGGCGGGCCGGCTCCGGGACGAGATTGCGGACCTCAAGAAGGAGCTGCGCGGAATGGACGCCGCCGGACTGAAGTAGCGCCGGAGATCTGCCCGGTCGGACACACCCAGTGTGGCTTCGCCCGCAATTCCCCCGCGCGGCAGGACCGTCCGACTAGGGTTGCGGCCAGCAGCCGGGTGTCAGGCGCGGTTTCGCGTGGCGACCGGCGATGACCAATGCGCCACCGGGAGCGGTGGGGCGTGTGACAACCGGAGGAATGAATGACTGCCTACCGCACCATCGTCGTGGGGACCGATGGCTCGGATTCGTCGCTGAAGGCGGTGGACAAGGCCGCAGCGCTGGCAGGCGACGCCGACGCCAAGCTCGTCATCGCCTGCGCCTACTACCCGGCGGATCCGAAGGACATCGAGGCCGCGCAGGACACGCTGCGCGAGGACGCCTACCAGATCACCGGTTCCGCGCCGACGGACGAGATTCTGCGGTCCGCCCGGGAACGGGCGCACGCCGCAGGCGCGGCCAACATCGTCGAGCGCGCCATCGTCGGCGCCCCGGTCGATTCGCTGCTCGCGCTGATCGACGAACTCGACGCGGACCTGCTCGTGGTCGGCAATCGGGGCCTGAACACGCTGACCGGCCGCCTGCTCGGTTCCGTCCCGTCGGATGCGGCGCGCAAGTCCACCTGCGATGTCCTGATCGTGCACACCGTGCGCTGAGCCTCTCCCGAGGTTCCCTAATGTCACATCGGGTCACGTGACGACCCTCGATGTGACATTAGGGAACCGGGCGCGTGGGTGTCACTGCACCGCAACAAGTTTCGACAGCGACTCGGGCAGGTCCCGGGTGTGCACCACCCCGAGGCGCTGCGTCGCCCTGGTCACGGCGACGTACAGGTCGTTCAGCCCGCGCGGTGACGACCCGACGATGGTGTCTGGTTCGACGATCAGCACCGCGTCGAATTCGAGGCCCTTCGCCTCCCGCACCGACAGCACACTGACCGAATCCGAACGCAGGTCGGTGAACTCGTCGACGGCGTCCTCGCCGGTGATCACCGCGACCAGCCCCGGACCGGTCTCGGCGGCAACCCGCCTGCGCACCTCGTCGCCGACCTTCCCGGCCGGAACCCGATGCGCCCAGGGCCGATTCCCGGAGTCCCGCACCGATCGGGGCACCGACTGCGCCGGGTCGATCGCCGCGAGCACGTCCTGCGCGACCGCCATGATCTCCGACGGCGTCCGATAGTTCACGGTCAGCTCGGTCAATTTCCACCGATTGGCGACATACGGTTCGAGTGCGGCGCGCCAGGACGAGCTGCCCGCCGGATCGCCGGTCTGTGCGGTGTCGCCGACCAGCGTCATCCACCGATTCGGGATGCGCCGCATCAGCATTCGCCACGCCATCGCCGAGAGTTCCTGCGCCTCATCGACGATGACATGCCCGAACGTCCAGGTCCGGTCCGTTGCGGCCCGTTCCGCGGCCGTGCGCTGCTGCCGCATCTCGTGCCGCTGCGCGAGCTGACCAGCGTCGACCAGGTCGTAGGCCATCAGGATCTCGGGGTCGAGGTCGTCCTCCAGATCCTGCGGCGCGGAGCCGGTGAGGATATCGAGTGCACCCTGCGCGTCGGCGATCCGGGCCCGCCACTGCCTGGCGGCGCGGCCGCGTTCGGCGGCGTCGTCGACACCGAGCAGTTCGGCCAGCTCGTCGAGCAGGGGAGTGTCCGCGGCGCTGAATCCGGTGTGCCGGTTCCGCAGCAGCACCGCGCGCCGGCCCGCGGTCAGCTCGGCGGCTGCGGAATCGAGCCGGTCCTCGGACTGCAGCAGGTCGGTCAGCACCTGCTGCGGTGTCAGCGTCGGCCACAGCTCGTCGATCGCCGCGATCAGGTCGGGGTCCTGCCGCATCTCGTCGCGGATGTCGGCGACGTCGTCCCTGCTGAGCAGGTTCGCGCCGCCGAGCACGTCGCCGCCGACCTTGGCCGCGAACTGGTCGGCGAGGGCCTCGATCACCGACGACACGAAGATCGGCCGGGCCAGGTTGTGCGGTCGGCGCGAGGACCGGGCGCGTCCCCGCGCCCGAGTCGCCACCCTTCGGTCGAGGGTCACCGAGTAGCCGTCGAACGGAATGGTGATGGGGGAGCGGGGCACCAGCTGGCGGTCCCGCACCGCCTGCCGGAGCACCGTCACCATCTCCAGCGACCCCTTCACCTCCCCGGCCTCCAACGAATCCCGGCGGGTGGCGGTGACCCCCGGATACAGGTCGCCGACCGTGGACAGCAGCACCCCGGTCTCGCCCAACGACGGCAGCACCTGGCCGATGTAGTCGAGGAAGGTGGCGTTCGGGCCGACGATCAGCACCCCGGACTTCGCCAGCTGCGTGCGGTAGGTGTAGAGCAGGTACGCCGCCCGGTGTAGCGCAACCGCGGTCTTGCCGGTGCCGGGGCCGCCCTGCACGACCATCACCGACTTGTGCCCCGACCGGATGATCGCGTCCTGCTCCGACTGGATCGTCTCGACGATGTCGCTCATGTGGCCGGTGCGGGCCGCGTTCAACGCGGTCAGCAGCGCGCTCTCGCCAGCAACCCCGCCGTCGTCGCCGATCACCCCGGCCCGCTGCGCGGCGGCGAGGTCGAGGTACTCGTCGCCGAGGCCGGTGACGCGGCGACTGCGGGTCCGGATGTGCCTGCGCCGCGTCACCCCCTCCGGGGACGCCGTGGTGGCCAGGTAGAACGGGCGCGCGAGCGGGGCCCGCCAATCCAGTAGCAGCGTCTCGTAGTCGTTGCCCTCGTCGAGGATCCCGACCCGCCCGATGTAGCGGTGCGTGTCACCGTCGGCCAGTTCGGGGTGGAGGTCGATGCGGCCGAAGCACAGGCCGTTCTCCGCGGCGTCGTACTTCGCGATGTCCTCGGTGTACATCTGGGTGAACGATTCCCGCTCGCTGCGGGCCTGGGGGGTGCCCCCGGTCTGCAGCAGGACCGCCGACAGTCGGGACTTGGCGTACGTGCGCAGTCCGTCGAGGCGGTCGTACAGCATGGTCACGTACTGCTGTTCGTGATCCTGGTCGGCGTGGACCTGGTCGGGCAAGTCGTTCTCCTCGGGCGCGATCGCGGTGCAAAAGTGCCCAGCGAGTCTAGGGTGTCGCCGCACCAGCAGCAACGCCCGGCGGGGATGCGCCAAAGCGCCACCGGGTCTGGCTGAACGGGCCGCGGGTGAAGCCGAAGACGGTGACCGGGGCGACCCGGAAGACGAGTGCCGGGCCCCCGCCCCCGCGGAAGCCTCCGGCCGCGACCTCGAACCGCCACTGCGGCCCATACTTGGTCACGTAGGCGTCGGCCAGGCCCCGCAGCACGGCCTCGTCGTGGACGGGTTCGGCGGTGCCCTCAAGGACGATGTCGAAGCCCTCGGCGTAGACGTTGGATCCGGTGGTCAGGGCCACCGCGGGATTGCCCCGCAGGTTGATCGCCTTGCGTTCGTCGGGGCCGGTGCAGAAGTGCAGCGCCTCGGCCGACCAGACCCCGATCAGCGGCGTCACGTGGGGTCTTCCGGTGCGGTGCACGGTCGTGAGCCAGTACATCTCGGCGTCGACCAGTCCCTGGCGGGCCCACTCCCAGCCCACCGGGACCGACCCGGGTTCGCTGTACCGCGAATCGAGGTCGGTGATCGGGTCTGCCGTCGGATCTGACATCGCATGCCCCTCTCTCGGCGGGGCCACGGCGGGTCGTGACGTGGCCCGGTCAGCTCACCAGCCGCGCTCCTGCCACTCGGCGAGGAACGGGCGTTCGGCGCCGAGCGTGGTGTCCCGCCCGTGCCCGGGATAGACGACGGTGTCGTCGGGGAACCGTTCGAACAGCTTCGTGGTCACGTCGCGGTACAGAGAGTCGAACTGCTCGGCGCCCGCGGTCTTGCCGACGCCGCCAGGGAACAGCGAGTCGCCGGTGAACAGGTGCACCTGCCCGGACGCCGGGTCGGTGAGCGCCAGCGCGATCGAGCCGTCGGTGTGACCGGCGAGGTGGATCACCTCGAGTGCCAGCCTGCCGACCTCGACCAGGTCGCCGTCGGTGACGGTCCGGGCCGGGGTCACCGGCAGGGCAGGCGCGTCCAGCGGGTGGGCGATCGTGGGCGCGCCGGTGGCGGCGGCCACGTCGGCGAGGGCGAGCCAGTGGTCCGGGTGCTGATGCGTGGTGACGATCGACCCGAGGTGCGGGGCGGCGGTGGCGAGCAGGCCCGCGATCCGGTCGGCCTCGTTCGCGGCGTCGATCAGCAGCGATTCCCCGGTCCCCGCATCCACCACCAGGTAGGCATTGTTGTCCATCGGGCCGACCGACATCTTCGTGATCGTGGCATCCGCGATCGTGCGGCGCTGGGGGTCGCCGCCCTGCGCCAGCACCCCGGTGTAGTGGTCGTCGATGCGCATCTGCTGCCGGTCCATGAACGGAGGCTACCGTCGCCCCGTCCCCGGTGCGCAGTGGGCGTGAGGCTCGTGCCCAAACCGTGTCGGACCGTCGGCCTACCATGTGGACGGCCGAGAACTCCGGACCGGTGCGCCGAACGGCGCCGGCGGCGGCCGTGCCGAACGGCGCCGGGAGCGGCGTGGGAAAGGATCGAGTGTGGCGGACCGCCTGATCGTGCGAGGGGCGCGTGAGCACAACCTGCGGGGGATCGACATCGACCTGCCGCGGGACAGCCTGATCGTCTTCACCGGCCTGTCGGGGTCGGGCAAATCGTCGCTGGCGTTCGACACCATCTTCGCGGAGGGCCAGCGCCGCTACGTGGAGTCGTTGTCCGCGTACGCGCGGCAGTTCCTCGGGCAGATGGACAAGCCGGACGTGGACTTCATCGAGGGCCTGTCCCCGGCCGTGTCGATCGACCAGAAGTCGACGAACCGCAACCCCCGGTCGACGGTCGGGACCATCACCGAGGTGTACGACTACCTCCGCCTGCTGTACGCCCGCGCAGGCACGCCGCACTGCCCGGTCTGCGGGGAGCGGATCGCGAAGCAGACCCCGCAGCAGATCGTGGACCAGGTGCTCGCGATGGAGGAGGGGACCCGGTTCCAGGTCCTCGCGCCGGTGGTCCGGACCCGCAAGGGCGAGTTCGTCGACCTGTTCGAGCAGCTGAACACCCAGGGCTACGCGCGGGTCCGGATCGACGGGGTCGTGCACCAGCTGACCGACCCGCCGAAGCTGAAGAAGCAGGAGAAGCACGACATCGAGGTGGTCGTGGACCGGCTCGCGGTCAAGGCGAGTTCGAAGCAGCGGCTGACCGATTCGATCGAGACCGCCCTCCGGCTCGCCGACGGCATCGTCGTGCTCGACTTCGTGGACCGCGACGAGGGCGCCGCCGACCGGGAGCGGCGCTTCTCCGAGAACCTCGCCTGCCCGAACGGGCATCCGCTCGCGATCGACGACCTGGAACCGCGCTCGTTCTCCTTCAACTCGCCGTACGGCGCCTGCCCCGAATGCACGGGCCTCGGCATCCGGAAGGAGGTCGACCCTGACCTGGTGGTGCCGGACCCGGAGCTGAGCCTCGCCGAGGGGGCGATCGCACCGTGGTCGATGGGGCAGACGTCCGAGTACTTCGGCAGGCTGCTGTCCGGGCTCGCCGATGTGATGGGCTTCGACATCGACACGCCGTGGAAGGAGCTGCCGGCGAAGGCCCGCAAGGCGGTCCTTGAGGGCAGCGAACACCAGGTGCACGTCAAGTACAAGAACCGGTACGGACGCACCCGGTCCTACTACGCCGAGTTCGAGGGCGTGATGCCGTTCCTGCACCGCCGCCTCGAGCAGACCGAGTCCGAGCAGATGAAGGAACGCTACGACGGGTACATGCGGGACGTGCCGTGCCCGGCCTGCAACGGCACCCGACTCCGCCCGGAGATCCTGTCGGTCACCATCGAGGCGGGCGACCACGGCCGGATGTCGATCGCCGAGGTCGCGGACCTGTCGATCGCCGACTGCTCCCGGTTCCTGAACACGCTCACCCTCGGCGCCCGCGAGGAGGCCATTGCCGGGCAGGTGCTCAAGGAGGTGCAGGCGCGGCTCGGCTTCCTGCTCGACGTCGGGCTGGAGTACCTGTCGCTGTCCCGGGCGGCGGGCACGCTCTCCGGCGGTGAGGCGCAGCGGATCCGGCTCGCGACGCAGATCGGGTCGGGGCTCGTCGGCGTCCTCTACGTGCTCGACGAACCGTCGATCGGACTGCATCAGCGGGACAATCGGCGGCTGATCGAGACCCTGACCCGACTCCGCGACCTCGGCAACACGCTGATCGTTGTGGAACACGACGAGGACACCATCCGCACCTCCGACTGGGTCGTCGACATCGGCCCCCTCGCCGGCGAGCACGGCGGCCGCGTCGTGCACAGCGGCACCTACGCGGACCTGCTCACCTGCGAGGAGTCCCTGACCGGTGCGTACCTGTCCGGACGGTCCGCGATCGAGGTGCCCGCGGCCCGCCGGCCGACGGACAAGAAGCGGCAGGTCACCGTCGTCGGCGCGAAGGAACACAATCTGCGCGGCATCGACGTCGCCTTCCCGCTCGGCGTGCTGACCTCGGTGACCGGGGTGTCCGGATCCGGCAAGTCGACGCTCGTCAACGACATCCTCGCCACCGTGATGGCGAACAAGCTGAACGGTGCCCGGCAGGTGCCGGGCAGGCACACCCGGGTCAACGGCCTCGACCAGCTCGACAAGCTGGTACAGGTCGACCAGTCGCCGATCGGGCGCACCCCGCGGTCCAACGCGGCCACCTACACCGGGGTGTTCGACAAGATCCGCACCCTGTTCGCGCAGACCACCGAGGCGAAGGTCCGCGGCTATCAGCCGGGCCGGTTCTCATTCAACGTCAAGGGCGGGCGCTGCGAGGCGTGCTCCGGTGACGGGACGCTGAAGATCGAGATGAACTTCCTGCCCGACGTGTACGTGCCGTGCGAGGTGTGCCACGGCGCCCGGTACAACCGGGAAACGCTGGAGGTGCACTACAAGGGCAAGACGATCGCCGAGGTCCTGGACATGTCGATCGAGGAGGCGGCCGAGTTCTTCGAACCGATCACCTCGATCCACCGATACCTGGAAACCCTCGTCCGGGTCGGCCTCGGATACGTGCGGCTCGGCCAGCCTGCCCCGACGCTGTCCGGCGGCGAGGCGCAGCGCGTGAAGCTGGCCGCGGAACTGCAGAAGCGGTCCACCGGGCGCACCGTGTACATCCTCGACGAGCCGACCACGGGCCTGCACTTCGAGGACATCCGCAAGCTGCTCGGTGTCGTCAACGGACTGGTGGACAAGGGCAACACCGTCATCGTCATCGAACACAACCTGGACGTGATCAAGACATCGGACTGGATCGTGGACATGGGTCCCGAGGGCGGCTCGGGCGGCGGCACCGTCGTCGCGCAGGGCACCCCCGAGGAGATCGCCGCGGTTCCGGACAGCTACACCGGGCGATTCCTGCGGGAGGTGCTCGCCGCGGCCCCGGTGGCGGCACCGGCGAAGCGGAAGCGGGCGCCGCGGAAGGCGGCGGCGAAGGTGTGAACGCGCGAGGGCCGGACCAGCGATGCCGGTCCGGCCCTTACGCGGTGGTCGGTGCCGATTACACGGTGCCCGTGCCCGTGCCCGTGCCCGTGCCCGTTCCGGTGCCGGGAAGTGCGGCACCGCCGGACGAGCCCGCGATCAGCGAGTTGATGATGGACGCGATGGATCCGAAGACGCTGTCGATGTCGCCGGGATTGGGCATGTGGTGTCTCCTTGCATGGTGATGTACTGACCCGACCCGGGCGCGCAGGCGCAGGGCCGGCTGGTTGCCGGAATCGGCCAGTTGCCACGTCCCCGCTCGGCCTGCAGGTGTACCGACCGCGGCGTCGGCGATGATCCCCCGATCACAGTGATCCAACGCGGACCCGGTCCTCGCGGTGCGTCGCGGAAACCGGGCTCGTGTGGTGCCATCCACTGCATTCGCGGATCTTTGTACACGAGGCAGTCGGGCGACCGTCCAGGTTTTCGGCGAAACCGATCCGTGATCGAAGCGTGATCTACATCACATACGCGGAGGTGTCAGTAGACCGGGCCGGTGTATTTCTCGCCGGGGCCCTTGCCCGGCTCGTCGGGGTGTGCGGACGCCTCGCGGAACGCGCGCTGCAGGGCCTGCAGGCCCTCGCGGATCGGGCCGGCGTGCGGACCCAGATACTCGACGGAGGCGGTGACCAGGCCAGCGAGGGCGGTGATGACGCGCCGCGCCTCGTCCAGGTCGACGTTTGCGCTGTCGGTGTGATCGTCCGAGGACAGTCCCAGCTTCTCGGCTGCCGAGCTCATCAGCATCACGGCCGCGCGACTGATCACCTCGACCGCGGGGACCTCCGCCAGTTCGCGGACCTCGTAGCCGTCTTCCCCCGTGTGCGATGCGTCTGTCATGGCTGTTAGACTTCCATACACGACCGCCCCTGACGACGTCGGGGGCAGCAAGTGGAGTCCGACTCCCACCGCTGATCCGTTCGAGTGTTTCCGCAGGTCGGAAGCGTCACAGGGCAGTGGTTCCGGTCCCTGGGGTACCGCATCCGATGATTCGGATCGGCGACCTCGGGTCCCCGCCACGCGGGGGTGCGGTGCACGCAGGTGCAGCGCATCGACCGGTCGACATCGGACCCCGCCTGGAATGATCCAGCCGGGGTTCTTTTGTCGGGGACGTGGGCAGGCGGGCTGCCGGCGGTCAGGACGACCACGCCGCTCTACCTAGGAGGCCCCATCAGCACTGAGACTCGCATCAACGAGCGCATCCGCGTACCCGAGGTCCGCCTTGTCGGACCGGGCGGTGAGCAGGTTGGCATCGTGCGTGTTGAAGATGCACTCCGCTTGGCTCAGGACGCCGACCTCGACCTGGTCGAGGTCGCGCCCGACGCGCGTCCGCCGGTGTGCAAGATCATGGACTACGGCAAGTTCAAGTACGAGGCCGCGCAGAAGGCGCGCGAATCGCGCAAGAACCAGCAGCAGACCGTGATCAAGGAGCAGAAACTCCGCCCGAAGATCGACGATCACGACTACGAGACCAAGAAGCGCAATGTCGTGCGCTTCCTCGAGGCCGGATCCAAGGTCAAGGTCACGATCATGTTCCGTGGTCGCGAGCAGTCCCGCCCGGAACTGGGATTCCGGCTGCTGCAGCGCCTCGGCGCCGACGTCGCGGACCTCGGCTTCATCGAGACGTCCGCGAAGCAGGACGGCCGCAACATGACGATGGTGCTTGCCCCGCACAAGGGTGCCAAGACCCGGGTCAAGGCGCAGGAGCAGGCCCAGCGGGGCGCGCGTCCCGCCGCTCCGGCAGCGCCCGCCGCACCGGCAGCGCCCGCCGCACCGGCAGCGCCCGCCGCACCGGCAGCGCCCGCCGCACCGGCAGCGCCCGCGGAGCCCGCCGCACCGCAGTCGCCCGACGCGCCCGCGAGCTGACAGACCAGCACGAAGTACGCAGCAGTAGAAGAAACGGAAACTGAGGACTCCATGCCCAAGAACAAGAGCCACAGCGGCACCTCGAAGCGATTCAAGGTGTCCGGCAGCGGCAAGATCCTGCGCCAGAAGGCCGGACGTCGCCACCTGCTCGAGCACAAGCCCACCAAGGTCACCCGCCGCCTCGACGGTGTCGCCGTCGTCGCCCCGGCCGACGTTCCCCGCGTCAAGCGCCTGCTCGGCATCTGATTCGACCTTCCAGACCCACCTTCGGGCGTTCGAATCATCACGCTCGACCGATTGACAGGATTTTTCAGTGGCACGCGTAAAGAGGGCAGTCAACGCCCAGAAGAAGCGTCGTTCCGTTCTCGAGGCGTCCGCCGGCTACCGCGGCCAGCGTTCGCGCCTGTACCGCAAGGCCAAGGAGCAGCAGCTCCACTCGATGACCTACGCGTACCGGGACCGCCGCGCGCGCAAGGGTGACTTCCGCAAGCTGTGGATCTCGCGCATCAACGCCGCAGCCCGCGCGAACGACATCACCTACAACCGCTTCGTCCAGGGCCTCAAGGCCGCTGGCGTCGAGGTGGACCGCAAGATCCTCGCCGAGCTGGCCGTCTCCGACGCCGAGGCGTTCGCCGGTCTGGTTGCCGTCGCGAAGGCGGCGCTGCCCGCCGACGTGAACGCCCCTGCCGGGGAAGCGGCCTGAGCAAGCCGATCCAGGAACGACCCGTGGACCCGTTCACCGAGCGGACGCCACGGGTCGTTTCTGCTGTCAAGCTGCACCGCGGCGCCGAGCGCCGCAGGACGGGCCGGTTCCTGGCGGAGGGCGCGAACTCGGTGACCGCCGCCCTCGACACCGCCCGGATCGAGGAACTGTTCGTCACCACCGACGCCGCGGTGCGCCACGCCGACCTGGTCGAGCGGGCGCTCGCGCAGCGGGTGCGGGTGTCCCCGGTGACGGACCGGGCGGCGAAGGCCCTCGGTGACACCGTCACCCCACCGGGGCTGGTCGCGGTGTGCCGGACCGTCGACGTGTCGCTCGCCGACGCGCTCGGGGGGCGGCCGCGGCTGCTTGCCGTGCCGGTTGCGATCGCGGACCCCGGCAACGCGGGCACCGTGATCCGGGTCGCGGACGCCGTCGGTGCGGACGCGGCGATCCTCGCCGGCGACAGCGTGGACCCACACAACGGCAAGAGCGTTCGCTCGTCCGCGGGCAGCGTCTTCCATCTGCCGGTCGCCAGGGAACGGGACATCGACGCCGTGCTCGCCGCGCTCACCGCGGCCGGGGTGCAGGTCCTCGCGACCGCCGCCGACGGCGAGGTGGACCTCGACGCGGCCGACGAGTTGCTCGCCCGGCCGACGGCGTGGCTGTTCGGCAACGAGGCGCACGGCCTCGACCCGGAGCTGGCGGCGCGGGCCGACCATCGGGTGCGCATCCCGATCCACGGCCGCGCGGAATCGCTGAACCTGGCGACCGCCGCCGCGATCTGCCTGTACTCGAGCGCGCGGGTGCAGCACGGGCCCGCCCGGCCGACACCCTAGAATTTGCCAAGAGAACGCGCGAGCAGAACCGAACACGAGGAGTTAGACGAGCCGTGGCCAAGAACGAGGGCGACACCGCACCCACCATCGACGCCGAGGCATCGAACGAGGCTTCGCTCGCGGCGGCGCTGAGCGAGGGGTCGCTTGCCGCGGCCGCCGGGGCTGCGGAACAGGCGTTCGCCGCGGCGCCCGACCTCGACGCGCTCGCGAAGGCGAAGATCGACCACCTCGGGGACCGGGCGCCGCTGTCGCTGGTGCGCCGGGCGCTCGGATCGCTGCCCGGCAAGGAGAAGGCCGACGCGGGCAAGCGCGTCAATGCCGCCCGCACCCGCGCCACCACCGCATACGACGCACGCAGGGAGGTGCTGCTCGCCGAGCGCGACGCCGCGGTCCTCGTCGCGGAGTCGATCGACGTGACCCTGCCCGTCGGCCGTCGTCCCGCCGGGGCCAGGCACCCGATCACGATCATCTCCGAGCAGGTCACCGACGTGTTCGTCGCGATGGGCTGGGAGGTGGCGGAGGGCCCGGAGGTGGAGACCGAGCACTTCAACTTCGACGCGTTGAACTTCCTGCCCGACCATCCGGCGCGCACCATGCAGGACACCTTCCACATCGCCCCCGAGGGGTCGCGGCAGGTGCTGCGCACCCACACCTCCCCGGTGCAGGTGCGGTCGATGCTGTCCCGCGACCTGCCGCTGTACGTGGTGTGCCCGGGCCGGACCTTCCGCACCGACGAGTTGGACGCCACCCACACCCCGGTCTTCTCGCAGATCGAGGGGCTGGCCGTCGACAAGGGGCTGACGATGGCTCACCTGCGCGGCACCCTCGACGCGTTCGCCAGGGCGTTGTTCGGCCCCGACACCCGAACCCGTATGCGGCCCAACTACTTTCCGTTCACCGAGCCGTCCGCGGAGGTGGACGTCTGGTTCCCGGGCAAGAAGGGCGGCGCCGGCTGGGTCGAGTGGGGCGGCTGCGGCATGGTCAACCCGCACGTGTTGCGGGCCAGCGGCATCGACCCCGACGAGTACAGCGGCTTCGCGTTCGGGATGGGGCTCGAACGGACCCTGCAGTTCCGCAACGGCATCCCCGACATGCGGGACATCGTCGAGGGCGACGTGCGGTTCACGCTGCCCTTCGGTGTCCGGGCCTGACCACCTGAACGACCGAGCCGAGAACGAGAGAGCTGAGTAGACGTGCGAGTAGCGCAATCGTGGCTGACCGAGATCCTGCAGCGGGCCACCCCCGGTTGGGAGGTGACCCCGGAGGACCTGGACGCCGGGTTCGTCCGGGTGGGTCTCGAAGTCGAGGAGGTTGACGCGGTGCCCCTGGTGTCGGGGCCGCTGGTGGTCGGCCGGGTGCTGGAGATCGAGGAGCTGACCGAGTTCAAGAAGCCGATCCGGTTCTGCCGGGTCGACGTCGGTGCCGCGGAGCCGCAGGAGATCGTGTGCGGCGCACGGAACTTCGCGGTCGGTGACCTGGTCGTCGCCGCGTTGCCGGATGCGGTGCTGCCCGGGGACTTCGCGATCGCGTCCCGCAAGACGTACGGTCGGGTGTCGAACGGCATGATGTGCTCGGCCTCCGAGCTGGGCATCGGCAAGGACCACTCGGGGATTCTGGTCCTCGAACCCGGGACCGCCGAACCGGGGACCCCGGCCGGTGAGATCCTCGGGCTCGGCGACACGATCATCGAGCTGAACATCACCCCCGACCGCGGCTACTGCTTCTCGGTGCGCGGGTTGACCCGGGAACTGGCGAACGGCTTCGACCTCGACTTCGTGGACCCCGCCGTGACGGTGCCGTACGAGGCGTCCGGTGACGCGTGGCCGCTGCACGTGCAGCCCGAGTCGGGCTGCACCCGGTTCACGCTGCGCCGGGTTACCGGCGTGAACCCCGACGCGGTCACCCCGTGGTGGATGCAGCGTCGGCTGCTGCTGTCCGGGGTGCGGCCGATCTCCCCGGCCGTCGACGTCACCAACTACGTGATGCTCGAACTTGGGCATCCGCTGCACGCGTTCGACGCGGCCAAGATCAGCGGCGGCCTCGTGGTGCGCCGCGCGGTCGCCGACGAGAAGCTGACCACCCTCGACGGGGTGGAACGCACCCTCGACGCCGAGGACGTCGTGATCTGCGACGACAGCGGCGTCATCTCCCTCGCCGGGGTGATGGGTGGCGGCAGCACCGAGGTCGGGCACGACACCACCGAGGTGCTGCTCGAGGCCGCGATCTGGAATCCGCTCGCCGTGTTCCGGACCTCGCGGCGGCACAAGCTGATCTCCGAGGCGTCCAAGCGGTACGAGCGGGTCGTCGACCCGGCGCTGTCCGCCGCCGCACTGGATCGGGCGGCGGGGCTGCTCGCCGAGATCACCGGCGGCCACGTCGAGCCGGTGCTCACCGACGTCGGCACGGTGGCAACGCCGGAGCCGATCGAGATGGACCTGGACCTGCCGAGCCGGGTCGCGGGCGTCGCCTACCCGGACGGTGCCGCCGCACGCAGGTTGACGCAGGTCGGCTGCACCGTCGACGTCACGGTCGACGGGGCCGGGCACGGTCGCCTCGTCGTCACGCCCCCGACGTGGCGACCGGACCTGACCCAGCCCGCCGACCTCGTCGAGGAGGTGCTGCGGCTGGAGGGACTCGAACAGATTCCGTCGGTGCTGCCCGCCGCGCCTGCGGGCCGCGGCCTGACGGCGCAGCAGCGTCGTCGCCGCGCGGTCGGCAAGGCGCTCGCGTTCGACGGCTACGTCGAGGTGTTGCCGACGGTGTTCCTGCCCGCCGGCGTGTTCGACACCTGGGGCCTCGACGCGGACGATCCGCGGCGGGCCACCACCAGGGTGCTCAACCCGCTCGAGTCGGACCGCCCGGAACTGGCGACGACGCTGCTGCCCGGGCTGCTGGAGATCCTGTCCCGCAACACCTCTCGGGGCCAGCGAGACCTGGCGCTGTTCGGGATCGCGCAGGTTGTCCTTCCCGGGCCGGACACCAAGCGGGTCGACGCGCTGCCGGTGGACCGGCGGCCCACCGACGAGCAGGTCGCCGATCTGCTCCGGTCGCTGCCCGCGCAGCCGCTGCACGTGGGCGCCGTGCTCACCGGGCTCCGGGAGCCGAGCGGACCGTGGGGTCCGGGACGCACCGCCGATGCGGGTGACGCGTTCGCGGCCGCCGACGCGATCGCCGCGGCCGCCGGTGTGGTGCTGGAACGCCGGGCAACGCAGCAGCTGCCCTGGCATCCGGGCCGGTGCGCGGAGCTGCTGGTCGACGGCGTGGTCGTCGGGCATGCCGGTGAGCTGCATCCCGCGGTCCTCGAACGCGCCGGGCTGCCCGCCCGCACCTGCGCGGTGGAGCTGAACCTCGACGGGCTGCCGATCGTGGAGTCGCTTCCCGCGCCGCGGGTGTCGCCGTTCCCGGCGGTGCTGCAGGATGTCGCGGTCGTCGTTGATGCTGCGGTGCCCGCCGCGGCCGTCGAGTCGGCGCTGCGCGGCGGCGCGGGTGACCTGCTTGAGGACATCCGGTTGTTCGACGTGTTCACCGGGGCGCAGGTCGGTCAGGGCCGCAAGTCGCTGGCGTTCGCGATGCGGTTCCGGGCCGGTGACCGGACCCTGACCGAGGACGAGGCCAGCGCGGCCCGCGACGCGGCGGTGGCCGCCGCGACCGCCGCGGTCGGGGCGCAGCTGCGCGCCTGAGCAGCGACCTCCGCGAAGGGCCCCTCGCCACCGGAAGGAGCAGGCTTCAGAATTCCCCTGGCCGGCGAAACTTGCCTAGA
>NZ_JBHXNU010000008.1:0-24290 GCF_042719255.1 Rhodococcus sp. NPDC058532 | reverse complement strand
GTCCCCCTCGTCGCGGGGTTCTCCCCCATACCCTCTTCGTGGGGATCGCAGCCGCCCGCAGGACAAACACCCCCCGGGAACCCCCCCCCCCCGCGGGGTGGGCCCCCCTCCCCGGTTCCCCGGGCCGGCACGGCTAGCCTGGAATCAGGCCGATTCGAGCGAGGTGTCATGACCGACAAGCAGACCATCGTGGACAGCATGAGCGCGTTGTCCGACGACGAGGTGCGGGAGGTGGTCGCGGCGGTGACCACGGGCAGGCCCGCGTTGGCCGCGCTGCACGCCGCGGCCCTCGAGATCCGGATGGTGCCGGATCCCGTCGGCCCCCCGTCTTCGCCGATCCAGCCCTCGCCGATCCCGCCAACCCCGCAGGTGCCGGAGCCGCCGACGATCATCGACGCGCACGTGGTTCCGGATCCGGCGGGCGGGACGGGTGTCGGGGCGGCGCCGGGTGTCGCGGACGTGACCGGCTACACCGAGACCGGCGTCCCGACCTTCGATGCGGTGCGGGAGAAGATCGAGTCCCGTTCCGGGACCGCCGACGGGGCAGCGGAACTGGATGCTGCCTCCGGTGCGGGAGCGGCCCTCGAGGAGCAGTACGCGGCACGGGAGAAGGCGGCGCAGGAGCGGCTCGCCGAGATCCGCAGGTCGCTGCGTGGGGACTGACGCCGCGTCGGTACGGTGGACGGACCAAACTATGGAGGCGTGATGGTGGAAATTGGTGTCGTGTTCGGGTATGTCGTGGTGATCGCCACGATCGCGCTGGTGCTGTTCGGTGTGGTGGCGATGTTCATTCTGTCCATCAGGGCCAGCCCGTCGACGCAGTCGCTGCCCGACGCAGCCGAGTCGGGGGCGCGGTCGGGTCGGCACGGCCGACAGGACTGACGACCTTACCAGCGGTACCGAATGGCCCATTCGGTCGGTGTCAGCCGACCGAATGGGCCATTCGCGTGTCGTGCGACCGCGGTCAGTGCCGGTCGAGGATGGCCGCGAAGTCGGTGCCCGCGGGGAGGGAGCCGTACTCGAGGTCGCGGGCCTCACCGAGACGGGCCGCGAGGAACGCCTCGGCGACCGCGGTCGGCGCGGTGCGCAGCAGCAGCGACGCCTGCAGCCCGAGCGCCATCGACGCCGCGACCGACCGGGCCCGCAACTGCGCCTGCGCCTGGTCGAGCGTCGCCAGCTCCGCGAGGGCGGCCCGCATGCGGTCCTGGTGGGCGTCGAACAGGGTGGATGCGCCGCGGGCCTTGGCCAGTTCGGCGTCGAACGCCTGCACCGACTCCGGCTCCCTGGTCATCGCGCGCAGCACGTCGAGGGCGATGACATTGCCGGAACCCTCCCACACCGCCATCACCGGCTGCTCCCGGTAGCGGCGGGCGAGGGGGAACGCCTCGGTGTAGCCGTTGCCGCCGAGGCATTCGAGCGCCTCGTAGGCGTGGTGCGGTCCGCGCTTGCAGATCCAGTACTTCGCGACCGCGGTGGCGAGCCGGCGGAACGCCTTCTCGGTGTCGTCGGCGTCCTCGTCGTGGGCGCGGGCGAGGCGCAGCGCGGTCGCGGTCGCGGCCTCCGACTCGAGGGCGAGGTCCGCGGCGACCGATGTCATCGCGGGCTGGTCGATCAGCGTCGCGCCGAACGCGGCCCGGTGCCGGACGTGCCACAGCGCCTCGGCGACCGCCTGCCGCATGCCGGCGGTGGACCCGTACACGCAGTCCAACCGGGTGCGGGAGACCATCTCGATGATGGTCCGGACGCCGCGGCCCGGTTCGCCGACGAGATGTCCGATGGTGCCGTCCAATTCGATCTCGGAGGACGCGTTCGACTTGTTGCCGAGCTTGTCTTTGAGCCGCTGAATCCGGAAGACGTTGCGGGTGCCGTCCTCGAGGACCCGCGGAACCAGGAAGCAGGACAATCCCTCCTGGCTCTGCGCCAGGATCAGGAAGCCGTCCGACATCGGCGCCGAGCAGAACCACTTGTGCCCGGTCAGCGACCAGGTGCCGTCGGCGTTCGCCGCCGCGCGGGTGGTGTTCGCGCGCACGTCCGAGCCGCCCTGCTTCTCGGTCATCGCCATCCCGAACAGCACGCCGGGCTTGTCACCGGGCGCGGCGAGCGCGCCGTCGTAGCCGCGGGCGTACAGCCGCGGCAGCCACAGCTGCGACAGCTCGGGGGAAAACTCGGCGAGTGCGGGCACGACGGAGTGGGTCATCGAGATCGGGCACGAATGCCCCGGCTCGATCTGCGCGAACATCATGAACGACGCGGCGCGGGCCACGTTCGCACCCGGCTTCGGGTCCGCCCAGGCGGAGGTGTGCGCGCCGTGGCTGACGGCGGCGCCGATGATCCGGTGGTAGGCGGGATGGAACTCCACCTCGTCGATCCGGTTGCCCCACTTGTCGTGTGAGTGGAACTCGGGGGTGATCGTGTTCGCCAACTCGGCGTCGTGCTGGAACGACTCGGTGCCGACGAGCGCGCCGACCTCGGTCAGTTCCTGCTGCGCCCAGTCGGCGTCATAGTGCGCGACGCCCTCGACGAGGGGGCCGTTCGAGGTGTACTCGTTGACGTCCACACGCGGCGGGGCCTGGTTGAACACCTCGTGGGTGCGGAATCCGGACGGTGCGATGGCGGTCATGGGAGTGTTCCTTCGATCGTTGGTGCGGTGCTGCTCGGGCGGTCGGTGTGGCCGATGCCGTGGAAGCAGAAGCGGGTGATCGCGTCCACGATGTCGGCGTCGTCGGTGTCGGTGGTGGTGCCCGCGGTGGTGGGGGACAGGCGTCCGGTGAGGGATTCGCTGATCGCGCCGATCACGGCGGTCGCGGCGACCCCGAGGTGCTGCGCGGGGAACACCCCCGCCGCGACCCCGTCGCGCAGGATCTCCATCGTGAGGGCGTGGTAGTCGGCGCGGTACCCGAGTCGCTCGGCGTCGATGCGCGGGTCGACCGGCTCGAACAGCAGCGACCAGGCGAGCTGACGGCCCCGGATGGCGCGCAGCGCGAACGTCTCGACCAGGGCGCGGAGGCGGTCGGCAGGCTCGTCGGCCGCGGCGACCGCGGCGCGCACGGCCGCGAGTTCCTGGTCGGCGCCGAGCCGGAACACGGCAGCAAGCAGGTCCGCGCTGCCGTCGAAGTACGAGTACACCGATCCGACGCTGACCTCGCAGCGCTCGGCGATCGCCTTCACCGTTGCCGCCGCGAAGCCGCCCGACGCGACGAGGGCCGTCGCCTCGGCCAGCAGCGTTGCCCGGCGCTGGGCCTGCGCGGCGCGCGTCTTCTCCGTCGATCGGTAGGCCATCGCCCGGGCACCCTTTCGGCAAGCTTTGAATCGTGATTCAATCGTTGGTGAGTCGACTGTAGAACGAAACGCCGGCGACGGCAACGGCCACCCCGCGCCGATCGCCCACCTGAGGAGAGTTCGATGAACCTGACCGCCATGCTGGAGAGTGCGGCCCGCAAGAACCCGGATAAGGACGCGCTCGTCTACGGGGATGAGCGTCTCACCTACGCCGAACTGCTCGCCGCATCGAGGCGGGCCGCCGAGGTGCTGCGGGCCCGCGGGGTCGGGAGGGGCGACCGGGTCGCGGTGATGACCTACAACAGCCCCGGTTTCGTGATCGCCGCGTTCGGCGCGTGGCGCGCCGGGGCCGCGCTGGTCCCGGTCAACCACAAGCTGGCGCCGCCGGAGGTGGCGTACCTCCTCGAGCACTGCGGCGCCGCCGTCGGCATCGTTTCGTCGGAGCTGCGGCCCACGGCGGAAACCGGTGCGCCGCAGGTGGACTGGCTGGTGACCGAGGTTGCCGCCGACGCGGGCTGCGAGCCGATGCGGGACTTCGACGCGCTGGTCGAGGCGTCCGGCGAGTGGGAGGGCGTCGAGGTCGACGAGACCGAGGTTGCGCAGGTGCTCTACACCTCGGGCACCACCAGCGCCCCGAAGGGCTGCCTGCACACGCACCGGTCGATCACCACCGTCGCCGCGTACGTCTCGACCACCCTGGGGTACGACCGCGACATGCGGATGTTGATCGCGATGCCGATCTGGCACGCGGCCCCGCTCAACGTCTGCTTCGTCCCGACCATGTTCCTCGGCGGCACGGCCGTGCTGATGCGCGAATACCACCCGGTCGAGTTCCTGAAGATCATTCCGGCGCAGCGGATCACCGCGTTCTTCGGCGCCCCGATCGCCTACCTGGCTCCGCTGCAGGCGGCGGCCGCCGCGGGCATCGACCTCACCGGCCTCGACTTCTCGAGCATGCGGCACTGGATCTACGGCGGTGCCCCGATCGGCGCCGAGGTCGCAAGGAAGCTGCAGCAGGCCTACCGCTCCGAGGACTTCTATCAGGTGTACGGGATGAGCGAGATGGGCCCGGTCGGTACCGCGCTGTACCCGCGCGAGCAGATCGCCAAGGCGGGCTCGATCGGCCGCGGCGGCATGCCGGGGGTGGACCTGCGGGTGGTCCGCCCGGACGGCGTCGACGCCGGGCCGGGGGAGACCGGGGAGATCTGGCTCGCCGGCGACACCCGGATGCTCGGCTACCTGAACAACGACGAGGCCACCGCGGAAGTGTTCGACGGGCGCTGGTACCGCAGCGGGGACGTGGCCCGACTCGACGGGGACGGGTACATCTTCATCGTCGACCGCACCAAGGACGTCATCATCACCGGCGGCGAGAACGTGTACTCGCAGGAGGTGGAGGAGGCCATCCGCCCGCGGGCGGACGTCCTCGACGTCGCGGTCATCGGCAGGCCGCACCCCGAATGGGGCGAGACGGTCGTGGCGGTGGTCGTCACCGCGCCGGACGCGCACCTCGAACTCGACGAGCTGCGCTCGTACCTCTCGGACAGGCTGGCGCGGTACAAGATCCCGCGGGAGCTGGTGCTCGTGGACACGCTGCCGCGCAATCCGTCCGGCAAGCTGACCAAGCACACGCTGCGCGACGCCGTGCTGTGACCGGTGTCGGGTACCGCGACGAGGCGGTACCCGACACCCGGACGAGGGTCAGGCCGGGGCAGCCACCGACTGCGGTTCGGGTGCCGGTGTGTCCGCCGGGCGGGGAACCGTGAATGATGCGGCGACCGTGGCGATCGCGACGGCGAAGCAGCCGATCGTGTACCAGAGGTTGCCGATCGGGTCGCCGTTCGCGGTGACGCCGTCGGTGGCGGCGAAGAAGTCGGGCAGCGCGCTCGCCCACAACGCCCCCATCACCACGATGTACACGATCGCGTAGTACCGGACGAAGTCGTTCGAGTACGCCGGACCGGTGGCGGTGCCGCGCCGCAGCGCCGACCACTGGCGGGCCAGGAGCGGGATCGCGACGACGGTGACGGCGACGAGCTCGGCCGCGTACAGGAACCCGCGCACGGTGTCGCTGCCGAGCCCGCCCACGGTCGCGGGGAGCGGCAGCACGAACACCCCGATCGAGGCGGTCAGGCCGATCACCACGGTCCGCCACGCCAGCTGCAGCCCGGAGAACGTCCGACCCGCATCGACGTGCCTGCCGACGAAGAACTGCACGCACAGCGCCAGCGACATCGGCCACAACGCGGCGAACACCACGACGCTGGGCAGCGGAACCGCGTCGAAGAACGGCAGATTGACCTTGTTGTCGAGGGTCCACTCCCACCAGCGCAGCTGCGGGCCGAGCTGGTCGAAGATCTCGTAGAACGCGTGGTGCACGAAGCCGACGCACACCGCCCCGAGGATCACCCCGTACCGCCGGAACACCCCGAGCATCCGGACGAGTTCGAACGCCAGCGTCGCCATCAGCGGGTAGATCGCGACGATGTACAGCGGCAGCCTGCCCCACAGGAAGTCCACCGTGAACACGTTGTGCGCGAACATCGTCCCGAGGTACTCCTCGGTGCCGAACGTGGCCGGGAAGTAGATCGGCGGCTCGATCACGAACAGGAACGCGGTCGCGCCGAACCACAGCACGAGATTCGTCGGATCACCCTGCCTGCGCAGCCGCAGGATCGCGTGGACCAGGGCGAGCACCGCGCCGAGCACGATCATCCATTCGAGCACCGGGAGCGTCCAGTTCTCCAGGTCCGCCGGATTGCGGAACTCGACCAGGCCGCCCGCCTCCTCGCAGGAAAACCCGAGCCGGACCGCGAGATCGGAGAAGGTCGGGCTGCAGCCGGCCGCCATCAGATCGCCCCCGCGGTCGCAGGCTCCGCCCGGCCCGGCTGCTCGTCCGCGGTGTACCAGCGGGTGCAGTCGTAGCCGGAGTCGTAGCGGTCGAACCAGCGGTCGGCGAGCGTCGGCAGGTTCTCGTGCGCCGGATCGTGGCCGGGCAGCTGGCTGCGGACCGCGCCGGCGAGCGCGGTCAACTGCTCCCGAATGGGCAGGCCGTCGAAGGCCCGCGGCATCGGCCCCTTGGTCAGATACGGCGCGACCGCGGTCAGTACCCGCTGCTTGGCCCGGTGACGGGCGAACATCGACATCGAGTCGACCTTCCGCTCGGACAGCGGGACGTGCTGGTTGAACCCGGCGCAGGCGATGCGGATCGCCTTCATCACGTGCGCGAAGATCGACGCGGCCATCCGCATCCGGTACATCTCGTTGCCGACGACGGAGTTGTAGATGACCAGCGCCGAACTGCGGTGCTCGACCTCCTCGACGAAGTGCCACAGGAACAGGGAGGCCACGCGGTCGTCACCGGGCGCGAACAGGGTGGCCTCGTTGTCGAGCATCAGCTTGAACACCGGGGTGAAGGTGGCCTCAAGGTCGGCGGTGTAGGCCAGCCGGTAGTTGATCGAGGTGCGCTCGGTGAGCAGGTCGAACTCGCCGACGACCGCGTCGAGGGTGTTCTGCAGGCCGGGGTAGCTGCGAATCAGGCCGGCGACGTGCTGCCGGTGGGCGGTCGAGTGATGTCCCTCCTGACGCATGAACGCGACCGCCTCCGCGGCCACCTCCGGGTCGGTGATCAGCGGCTTGGCCTGCAGGATCAGCTTGACGATCATCTTCTCGAAGCCGATGGCGAGGAACGAGACCGCGTTCGCCATCGACGACCACGCGGGATTCTCGGGGTTCCAGCAGAACGGGACGTCCCGGTCCTCGAAGCCGAAGTCCATTTTGCGGGGTTTCAGGTCGGTCATGCGCGATCCCTCTTTTCGTCGGTGCGAGGCGGACCGGCGGGCAGTCGGATCCGCGATGGCTTGGACCATACACAGTGGGCCGGAAGTGTATGATGACATTTGTCGGATCGGCCGCGCGTTCGGATGCCGGGCGTCCTGGTAGCGTCCGCGCGATGGCACGCAGACGAGGATGGGGCGGCTTGCCTCCGGTCGACGATGCCGAGGCGACGCGGCGCATCGTCGCCACCGCCGTCGACCTGATCGGGCAGTCCGGGACCGCGATCGGGATCGCCGATGTCGCGGAGTCCCTCGGCGTCACCCGGCAGACGGTCTACCGCTATTTTCCGAGTTCCGAGGCGGTGATGACCGCTGCCGCGATTGCCTCGGTCGACGACTTCCTCGACCGGCTCGCGGGCCGGGTCGTCGGCCTGACCGACCCGGTGGACGCGATGACCGAGGGCGTCGTGTTCACCCTCACCGACGTGCGGCGCACCCCGCACCTGGGGATCCTGCTCTCCGCGTCCTACTCGGGGGTCCGGCCGGAGGGGCTGACGTCCGAGGCCGCGCAGGCCTTCGGGATGACCATGATCCGGCGGTTCGACGTGGACTGGGAGCGGCACGGTTACGACGACGCGTCGCTTCGGGAGCTGGTCGAGTTCGTGCTGCGCACGATGCAGTCGTTCTTCATCTCACCCGGGGATCCGCAGCGCGACGAGGCGGGCCTGCGCCGCTATCTGAGACGATGGATGGGTGCGGCCATCGCCGCCCAGTCCGCCGTCCCGAAGGGGGTATCCGGTCGGTCTGACTGAATGACGGGGGCATTCAGAGCCCGGGTGGGGGCGCGGAACCCGGCCGATCCTGAATGAGCTTGCATGATGGTGCATAATCGTCCATATGGTCACCACAGCAGCCTCCACCGGACCGATCCGCGTCGCGATCGCCGGGGCGAGCGGGTACGCAGGCGGCGAGATCCTGCGCCTGCTGCTCGGGCACCCCGCTCACCGCGAGGGCCGACTCGCGATCGGCGCCCTCACCGCGGGCGGCAACGCGGGCGCCACCCTCGGACAGTTCCACCCGCATCTGCTCCCGCTCGCGGACCGCGTGCTCGAACCGACCACCGTCGACACCCTCGCCGGGCACGACGTCGTGTTCCTCGGTCTGCCGCACGGCAACTCCGCCGAGATCGCAACGGCGCTCCCGGAGAGCACCGTGATCATCGACTGCGGCGCCGACTTCCGGCTCGCCGATGCCGCCGCCTGGGAGAAGTACTACGGCAGCCCGCACGCCGGCACCTGGCCCTACGGCCTGCCCGAACTGCCCGGCAACCGGGACCGGCTCGCCGGCGCCACCCGCATCGCGGTGCCCGGCTGCTACCCGACCGCCGCGAGCCTCGCGCTCGCCCCCGCCATCGCCGCGGGCATCGTCGAGCCCCGGGTGAACGTCGTCGCGGTCAGCGGCACCTCCGGGGCGGGCCGTGCCCCCAAGGCCGACCTGCTCGGCTCCGAGGTGATGGGCTCGGCCCGGGCGTACGGCGTCGGCGGCGCGCACCGGCACACCCCCGAGATCACCCAGAACCTGTCCGCGCTCGCGGGCACCGATGTCACCGTCTCGTTCACCCCGGTGCTCGCCCCGATGCCCCGTGGCATCCTCGCCACCTGCACCGCGGCAACCACCGTCGACCTCGCCCGGGCCCGCGAGGTCTACGAGAAGGCCTACGCCGACGAGCCGTTCGTGCACGTGCTCCCCGAGAACGTCTACCCGCAGACCGGCGCGGTCGTCGGATCGAACGCCGCGCAGATCGGTGTCACCGTCGACGAGTCCGCCGGGCAGCTCGTCGTGATTGCTGCGATCGACAACCTCACCAAGGGCACCGCGGGCGGTGCCGTCCAATCCATGAACCTCGCCCTCGGCCTGCCCGAGACCGATGGACTCACCACTGTGGGAGTTGCTCCGTGACAACAGAATCCGACTTCGCAGCGCCGCACGCCGTGGAGACCGCTGGCGGCAGACTGATCCGCACCCAGGGCGTCACCGCGCCCGCCGGTTTCCGTGGGGCGGGCATCGCGGCAGGCATCAAGGCCAGCGGTCGGCCCGACCTCGCGCTGGTCTTCAACGAGGGCCCCGACACGGCGGCGGCCGGCGTGTTCACCGCCAACAAGGTCAAGGCCGCCCCCGTGCTGTGGTCGCAGCAGGTCCTCACCTCCGGAGCGTTGCGTGCGGTGGTGCTCAACTCCGGCGGCGCCAACGCCTGCACCGGCGCGGGCGGATTCCAGGACGCCCACGCCACGGCCGAGCAGGTCGCGGCGACCCTCAGCGACTGGGGCACCGAGACCGGCGCCGGTGAGGTCGCCGTCTGCTCCACCGGCCTGATCGGCGATCGGCTGCCGATGGACAAGCTGCTCGCCGGTGTCACCGAGATCGTGCACGAGCTCGCGGGCGGCATCTCCGGCGGCACCGACGCCGCCTACGCGATCATGACCACCGACACCGTGCCGAAGCAGGCCGCACTGCACCACGCGAACAAGTGGAACGTCGGCGGCATGGCCAAGGGCGCAGGGATGCTCGCACCGTCCCTCGCGACGATGCTGTCGGTCGTCACCACCGACGCCGTCGCGACCGCGGCCCAGCTCGACGAGGCGCTGCGGGCCGCGACCCGGCTGTCCTTCGACCGCCTCGACGTCGACGGCGCCACCTCCACCAACGACACCGTGCTGCTGCTGGCGTCCGGGGCCAGCGGCGTCACCCCCACCCAGGCGGAGCTGAACGCCGCCGTCCTCGCCGTCTGCGACGACCTCGCCGACCAGATGATGGCCGACGCGGAGGGCGTGACCAAGCGGGTCACCGTCACCGTCGCAGGCGCGGCCACCGAGCAGGACGCGCTGATCGGTGCCCGGACCGTCGCCCGCGACAGCCTCGTCAAGACCGCGCTGTTCGGCTCCGACCCCAACTGGGGCCGGGTCCTCGCCGCGATCGGCATCGCCCCGATCGAACTCGACCCGGACCGGATCGCGGTGTCCTTCAACGGGAACCCGGTGTGCATCGACGGCGTCGGCGCGCCCGGAGCCCGCGAGGTGGACCTGACCGGTGCGGACATCGCGCTGCGCATCGACCTCGGCATCGGCGATGCGGAGGTCTCCATTCGCACCACCGACCTCTCGCACGCGTACGTCGAAGAGAACTCGGCGTACTCGTCATGACGGGCGCCCTCGACAGCGGCACCGCCGCGACGACCCTCCTCGGCCTCACGAACAGCCAGAAGGCGCACGTCCTCGCCGAGGCGCTGCCCTGGCTGCAGCGGTTCCACGACAAGATCGTCGTCGTCAAGTACGGCGGCAACGCGATGGTCGACGACACGCTCAAGGCCGCCTTCGCGCAGGACATGGCATTCCTGCGGACCGTCGGCATCCACCCCGTCGTCGTGCACGGCGGCGGACCGCAGATCAACGCGATGCTCGCGCGGCTCGGCATGGCGGGCGAGTTCCGCGGCGGCTTCCGCGTCACCACCCCCGAGGTGATGGACGTGGTCCGGATGGTGCTGTTCGGTCAGGTCGGCCGCGAACTGGTCGGCCTGATCAACGCGTACGGGCCCTTCGCGGTCGGCATCTCCGGTGAGGACGCGCACCTGTTCACCGCGACCCGGCGCACCGTCGTCGTGGATGGCGAACCGACCGACATCGGTCTCGTCGGCGACGTCACCACCGTCGACCCGACCGCGGTCCTCGACCTGATCGCCGCGGGCCGCATCCCCGTCGTCTCGACGATCGCGCCGGACGCCGACGGCGTCGTGCATAACATCAACGCCGACACCGCGGCGGCCGCCCTCGCCGAGTCCCTCGGCGCCGAGAAGCTCGTCGTCCTCACCGACGTCGAGGGCCTCTACACGGACTGGCCCGACCGGGGTTCGCTCGCCTCCGTCATCGATACCGACGCGCTCGAAGAGCTGCTGCCGCGGCTCGATTCGGGGATGGTCCCGAAGATGGAGGCCTGCCTGCGGGCCGTGCACGGGGGCGTGCCGAGCGCGCACGTGATCGACGGCCGCCTCGCCCACTCCGTGCTCCTGGAACTACTCACCGGCGAGGGCATCGGCACGATGGTTGTCCCCTCGACAGACAAGGAAGGCCCCGCATGACCGGCACCTCTGCCCTCCAGCACCGCTGGTCCGGCGCGCTGATGAACAACTACGGCGTCCCGCGGGTCGCGCTCGCCGCTGGCGACGGCGCCGTGCTCACCGATGCCGACGGCAAGCAGTACCTGGACCTGCTCGGCGGCATCGCCGTCAACAGTCTCGGCCACCGGCACCCGGCGATCATCGACGCCGTCACCGCGCAGCTGAACACGCTCGGTCACGTGTCGAACCTGTACGCGAGCGAACCGGCCGTCGCGCTCGCCGAGCAGCTGCTGCACCACCTCGGCGCAGGCCAGGACGGCCCGGTCACCGGCCGGGTGTTCCTGTGCAACTCCGGAACCGAGGCCAACGAGGCGGCGTTCAAGCTGGCCCGGCTCACCGGACGACGCAAGATCGTCGCCGCCGAGCGGGCGTTCCACGGCCGCACCATGGGCGCGCTCGCGATGACCGGTCAGCCGGAGAAGCGGGCCCCGTTCGAGCCGATGCCCGCCGGGGTCGAGTTCGTGCCCTACGGCGACATCGCCGCCCTCGATGCGGCCGTCGACTCCGACACCGCCGCGGTGATCCTGGAGCCGATCATGGGGGAGTCGGGGGTCGTGGTCCCGCCGGAGGGGTATCTGGTGGAAGCCCGGCGGATCACCGCCGAGCGCGGCGCGCTGCTGATCCTCGACGAGGTGCAGACCGGTATCGCCCGCACCGGCTGGTTCTACGCCCATCAGGCGTCCGGGATCGTGCCCGACGTGATGACCCTCGCCAAGGGGCTCGGCGGCGGCCTGCCGATCGGCGCGTGCATCGCCACCGGCGCGGCGGCCGACCTGTTCGGTCCCGGCAAGCACGGCACCACCTTCGGCGGGAACCCGGTGTGCGCTGCCGCCGCGCTCGCGGTGCTGCGCACGATCGAGCAGGACGACCTGCTCAGTCACGTCGACGCCCTCGGCAAGTCGCTGTCCACGGACATCGAGGCGCTCGAACACCCGCTGGTCGACCACGTCCGCGGCGCGGGCCTGCTGCTCGGCATCGTGCTCACCGACACCGTCGCCCCGGCCGTCGAGGCCGCCGCCCGCGACGCCGGGTTCCTCGTCAACGCCGCCGCGTCCGACGTGATCCGGCTCGCGCCGCCACTGATCCTCACCGAGGAGCAGGCGCAGGGATTCGTCACCGCGCTCCCCGAAATCCTGAACACCGCTGTCGCGGAAGGGAAGTGACGTCATGTCGATCAAACACTACTTGCGGGATGACGACCTCACCCCGGCGCAGCAGGCCGAGGTGCTCGACCTGGCCGCGGCGCTGAAGAAGGACCCGTTCGCGAAGCAGACCCTCGCCGGGCCGCGGGCCGTCGGGGTGATCTTCGAGAAGAACTCCACCCGCACCCGGTTCTCGTTCGAGGTCGGGATCGCGCAGCTCGGCGGGCACGCCGTCGTCGTCGATGGGCGCAGCACCCAACTCGGCAGGGAGGAGACGCTGCAGGACACCGGCCGGGTGCTCTCCCGCTACGTCGACGCCGTCGTCTGGCGCACGTTCGGGCAGAAGCGGCTCGAGCAGATGGCCGCCGGGGCAACGGTTCCCATCGTCAACGCCCTGTCCGACGAGTTCCATCCGTGCCAGGTGCTCGCCGACCTGCAAACCCTGCGCGAGCACAAGGGGGAGCTGAAGGGGCTGAAGCTGACCTACCTCGGTGACGGCGCCAACAACATGGCCCACTCGCTGCTGCTCGGTGGCGTCACCGCGGGCATCGATGTCACGATCGCAGCGCCGGACGGCTTCGCGCCCGCATCGTGGATCATCGACGCGGCGCGCGCCAGGGCCGCGGAGACCGGAGCCACGATCACCGTCACCGACGACCCGAAGGCGGCGGCCGCGGGCGCGGACGCGCTTGTCACCGACACCTGGACCTCGATGGGGCAGGAGAACGACGGGCTCGACCGGGTCGGCCCCTTCCGGCCGTTCCAGATCAACGCCGACCTGCTCGCGACCGCGGCGCCGGACGCGGTCGTGCTGCACTGCCTGCCCGCGCACCGCGGTGAGGAGATCACCGACGAGGTGCTCGACGGCCCGCAGTCGGTGGTGTGGGACGAGGCCGAGAACCGCCTGCACGCGCAGAAGGCGCTGCTGGTCTGGCTGCTCGAGCATCGGGACGGGTCGCGGCCGTGACCACCGCCCGGTCGCGCGAGCTGGCCGCGCCGCAGTCGCGGGGCGCGCAGGCGAAGCCGGTCGCCGTCGCACCAACCCGGGCCGGGCGGCAGGCGCGGATCACCGCGCTGCTCTCGGTGCACGAGGTGCGTAGCCAGCCGGAGCTCGCCGCGCTGCTCGCGGCGGAGGGCATCGAGGTCTCGCACGCCACCCTGTCGCGGGACCTGGAGGAGCTCGGCGCGGTGAAGCTGCGCGCCGCCGACGGCGGGGCGGGCGTGTACGTCGTCCCCGAGGACGGCAGCCCGGTGCGCGGGGTGTCCGGCGGCACCGACCGGCTGTCCCGGCTGCTGGGGGAGCTGCTGGTGTCCACCGACGCCAGCGGCAACCTCGCGGTGCTGCGCACCCCGCCGGGCGCCGCGCACTACCTGGCGAGCGCCCTGGATCGGGCGTCGCTGCCGGAGGTTGTGGGAACCATTGCCGGGGATGACACCATTCTTGTGGTGGCCCGGCAGCCGCTGACCGGCGCGCAGCTCGCCGACATGATCGAGAAACTGGCCTGACCGGGCATTTCGTTCGGATTCGGCAGGCCATCGATCGACACAACTGAATAATCTCGAGAAGTGACAACCCCAAAGGAGCACAC
The DNA here is from genome assembly GCF_042719255.1 of Rhodococcus sp. NPDC058532. Lineage (NCBI taxonomy): Bacteria > Bacillati > Actinomycetota > Actinomycetes > Mycobacteriales > Nocardiaceae > Rhodococcus > Rhodococcus sp. NPDC058532. The sequence goes on along the minus strand of NZ_JBHXNU010000008.1, from coordinate 10,333 downwards.
AGACCATGGCTGAACGCGTCGTACTCGCCTACTCGGGCGGGCTGGACACCTCCGTGGCCATCAGCTGGATCGGCAAGGAGACCGGCAAAGAGGTCGTCGCCGTTGCCATCGACCTCGGCCAGGGCGGCGAGGACATGGAGGTCGTGCGTCAGCGTGCCCTCGACTGCGGCGCCGTCGAGTCGGTCGTCGTGGACGCCCGCGACGAGTTCGCGAACGAGTACTGCCTGCCGACCATCCAGGCGAACGCGCTGTACATGGACCGGTACCCGCTGGTGTCCGCGATCAGCCGTCCGCTGATCGTCAAGCACATCGTCGAGGCGGCGCGCGCGCACGGCGGCACCGTCGTCTCGCACGGCTGCACCGGCAAGGGCAACGACCAGGTCCGCTTCGAGGTCGGCTTCGGCGCCCTCGCGCCCGACCTCGAGGTCATCGCGCCGGTCCGCGACTACGCGTGGACCAGGGAGAAGGCGATTGCCTTCGCCGAGGAGAACGGCATCCCGATCAACGTCACCAAGCGGTCGCCGTTCTCGATCGACCAGAACGTGTGGGGCCGCGCGGTGGAGACCGGCTTCCTCGAGGACCTGTGGAACGCGCCGACCAAGGACGTCTACGACTACACCCAGGACCCCACCCTCAACTGGAACACCCCCGACGAGCTGATCATCAGCTTCGAGGCGGGCAAGCCGGTCGCGATCGACGGCAAGCCGGTCACCGTCCTCGAGGCCATCCAGGAACTCAACACCCGCGCCGGCGCGCAGGGCGTCGGCCGCCTCGACGTCGTCGAGGACCGTCTCGTCGGCATCAAGAGCCGCGAGATCTACGAGGCGCCCGGCGCGATGGTGCTGATCACCGCGCACCAGGAGCTCGAGCACGTCACCCTCGAGCGTGAGCTCGGTCGCTACAAGCGGCAGCTGGAGCAGCGCTGGTCCGAGCTGGTGTACGACGGCCTGTGGTTCTCCCCGCTCAAGGACGCGCTGGACACCTTCGTCGCGAAGACCCAGGAGCGGGTCACCGGCGACATCCGGCTGTTCCTGCACGGCGGTGCGATCACCGTCAACGGCAGGCGCAGCTCGCAGTCGCTGTACGACTTCAACCTCGCCACCTACGACGAGGGCGACACGTTCGACCAGTCGTACGCGAAGGGCTTCGTCAACATCCACGGCCTGTCCTCCAAGGTCGCGGCGAAGCGCGACCTGGGTCTGTAAGAAATGACCGACGCTCACGGAACCAACGAAGGCGCGCAGCGTCAGGGCGCGACCGTCGCCGGCGCGCTGTGGGGCGGCCGGTTCGAGTCCGGACCGGCCGCCGCCATGGCGGCGCTGAGCAAGTCCACCCACTTCGACTGGGTCCTCGCGCCCTACGACGTGCGGGCGTCGACCGCGCACGCGAAGGTGCTGCACGCCGCCGGGCTGCTCGGTGACGCGGACCTGGCCACCATGCTCGACGGTCTCGACCGGCTCGGCGCCGACGTCGCGAGCGGCGCGTTCGTGCCCGCCGACTCCGACGAGGACGTGCACGGGGCGCTCGAACGCGGCCTGATCGACCGCGTCGGCCCCGAGGTCGGTGGCAGGCTCCGGGCGGGTCGCTCCCGCAACGATCAGGTGGCGACGCTGTTCCGGATGTGGCTGCGGGACGCCGCCCGTCGGGTCGCGGCCGGGGTGCTGGACGTCGTCGACGCCCTCGCCACCCAGGCGGCGGCGCACCCGGACGCGGTGATGCCGGGCAAGACGCACCTGCAGGCCGCGCAGCCGGTGCTGCTCGCGCATCACCTGCTCGCGCACGCGCATCCGCTGCTCCGGGACGTGCAGCGGCTGGTCGACTTCGACGCGCGGGCCGCGGTGTCCCCGTACGGGTCCGGGGCGCTCGCCGGCTCGTCGCTCGGGCTGAATCCGGACGCGATCGCCGCGGACCTCGACTTCGACTCCGCCGCGGACAACTCGATCGACGCCACCTCCTCGCGGGACTTCGCCGCCGAGGCCGCGTTCGTGTTCGCGATGATCGCGGTCGACCTGTCCCGGATGGCCGAAGAGGTGATCATCTGGAGCACACCGGAGTTCGGCTACATCACGCTCGCCGACGCCTGGTCGACCGGGTCGTCGATCATGCCGCAGAAGAAGAACCCGGACGTCTCCGAGCTCACCAGGGGCAAGGCGGGGCGCCTGATCGGCAACCTGACCGGTCTGCTCGCCACCCTCAAGGCGCAGCCGCTCGCGTACAACCGGGACCTGCAGGAGGACAAGGAGCCGGTCTTCGATTCGGTCGCCCAGCTCGAACTGCTGCTGCCCGCGATCACCGGTCTGGTCTCGACCCTCGAGTTCCATACCGACCGGATGGCGGAACTCGCGCCCGCCGGGTTCACCCTCGCCACCGACATCGCGGAATGGATGGTCCGTCAGGGCGTTCCGTTCCGCGTCGCGCACGAGGCGGCCGGTGCGTGCGTTCGGGTCGCGGAGGCCCGCGGGGTCGGCCTCGAGGACCTCACCGACGATGAACTCGCCGCCGTCGATCCCGCGTTGACCCCGGCGGTGCGGGACGTGCTCACCGTGCAGGGGTCGATCGCCTCCCGGAACGCCAGGGGTGGCACCGCAGGCGTTCAGGTGGCGCGGCAGCTGGACGGTGTCCGGGAGTCCGCGTCCGGACTGCGGGACCGGATCGGCAACTGACCGATCCTCACTGCCGCGCGCGAATACACTGTGCCGGAACATCGGCGGAACGAGTGGGGGCGCGGCAGTGAGTTGGTCCGAAATTCTGAACGGTTCCGTTCGCCGCGTGGTCGCGACCGCGCAGAACGGTCTCGAGGTCGTCCGCCTTGGCGGCCTCGAGACCGAGGCGCGGCCCTCGGACTTCACCGTCGTCGCGCGCACCCCGATGTACCGGCTGCGCCACTACTTCGCCGACCGGTCGGGCGACGCGGACCCCACCGGGCCGCCGATCCTGCTGATCCCGCCGATGATGATGGCCGCCGACGTCTACGACGTCACCCAGGACCAGGGTGCGGTCGGCATCCTGCACTCGATGGGCCTGGACCCGTGGGTCGTCGATTTCGGGTCTCCGGACACCGAGGAGGGCGGCTGGGACCGCACTTTGGCCGACCACATTGTCGCGATCAGCGAGATCGTCGACCGGGTTCACCGGGACACCGGCCGGGACGTGCACCTGTCCGGCTACTCGCAGGGCGGCATGTTCGCCTACCAGGCCGCCGCCTACCGGCGCTGCCGCAACGTGGCGTCGCTGGTGACGTTCGGGGCGCCGGTGGACACCCTCGCCGCGCTGCCGTTCGGGATCCCCGGCGACGTCGCCGCGCCCGCCGCCGACTTCCTCGCCGACCACGTCTTCAGCCGCTGGGCCATCGCGGGCTGGATGGCCCGGACCGGATTCCAGCTGCTGGATCCGGTCAAGACCGCCAAGTCCCGGATCGACTTCCTGATGCAGCTGCACGACCGGGAGGCGCTGCTGCCGCGGGAACCGCAGCGCCGCTTCCTGTCCCAGGACGGCTGGGTTGGCTGGTCCGGTCCGGCGATCGCCGAACTGCTCAAGCAGTTCGTCGCCCACAACCGGATGGTCTCCGGCGGCTTCGTGATCGGTGACCAGCTCGTCTCGCTCGCCGAGCTCACCTGCCCGATCCTCGCGTTCGTCGGGGAGGTGGACGACATCGGGCAGCCCGCAGCGGTCCGCGGGATCCGCAGGGCGGCTCCCCGCGCGCAGGTGTTCGAATCCACGATGCGGGCCGGGCATTTCGGCCTCGTCGTTGGCTCGATGTCGGCGAGTCACACCTGGCCGACCACCGGCGACTGGGTGCGCTGGCGGTCCGGTCTCGGGCCGCGCCCCGACGGCATCGCGGAGATGATCACCGAGTGCCTGCCCGCCGCGGAGACGGGCGTGTCGGTCACGGACCGGCTGCTGCACACCGGGGCGTCGGTGGCCGAGGTGGGGGTCGGGGCGGTGCGCGGTGTCCTCGGCGCGACCGCACAGGCCGTGCGCGGCAGCCGCGAGCTGTCCGCGGAGGCGGCGCGGGCGCTGCCGCGGCTGGTCCGGCTCGGTCAGGTGCAGCCGCACACCACCATCTCGCTCGGCAAGCTGCTCGCCGAGGCGGGGGAGAAGAACCCGCGCGGGGAGTGCTTCCTGTTCGACGACCGCGCCTACACCAACGAGGCCGTCAACGTCCGGATCGACCACGTCGTCAAGGGGCTGATCGCGTCCGGTGTCCGGCCGTCCACCCGGGTGGGCGTGCTGATGGAGACCCGGCCGAGCGCGCTCGTCGCGATCGCCGCACTGTCGCGGATTGGCGCCGTCACCGTCCTGCTGCCCCCGACCGAGGACCTCGCCCCCGCGGCGCGGCTCGGGCGGGTCGCCACGATCGTGTCCGATCCCGACAACCTGCGCAGCGCGGAGCTGTTGGGTCCGCCGGTGCTGGTCCTCGGCGGTGGTGAATCCCGCATCCTCGACCTGGAACCCGGCTCGGAGACGATCGACCTCGAGAAGATCGACCCCGACGAGATCTCGCTGCCCGCCTGGTACCGGCCCGATCCCGGCCGGGCCAACGAGCTCGCCTTCGTGCTGTTCGGACGTTTCGGCGGCGAGGTCGAGGCCAAGCACATCACCAACCACCGGTGGGCGCTGTCCGCGTTCGGCACCGCGACGGCCGCGAATCTCGGCGGCGGCGACACGGTGTATTCCTTTGCGCCGCTGTATCATTCGTCGTTGCTGCTCGCGACCCTCGGCGGTGCGATTGCCGGCGGATCGCGGATCGCGCTGGCCCGCGGTCTCGACCCGGACCGGTTCGTCACCGAGGTGCACCGGTATGGGGTCACGGTGGTCGCCTACACGTGGACGATGATGCGGGACCTGGTGGACACCCCCGACTCGGCGCTCGACTCCTCGCACCCGATCCGGTTGTTCGTCGGCTCCGGCATGCCCCGCGGGCTGTGGCTGCGGACGATGGAGCGGTTCGCGCCCGCCAGGGTCCTCGAGTTCTACGCCTCGACGGAGGCGGCCGTCGTGCTCGCGAACGTGTCCGGTGCCAAACCGGGAGCGAAGGGGAGGCCGCTGCCCGGCAGCACCCCGGTGAAGATTGCGGCGTACGACCCGGTGGCGCAGCGGTTCCTCGAGGACGGTCGCGGGTTGGTCCGCGAGTGCTCCGTCGGCGAGGTGGGACTGCTGCTGGGGCAGGCGACGTCCACGGAGGCGGTCAGCGGCGCGATGCGGGGCGTGTTCGCGGCGGGCGACGCCTGGGTGCCCACCGAGCACCTGTTCCGCGTCGACGGCGACGGCGACTACTGGCTGATGGACGACCGGAACACCGTCGTCTGCACGCGCCGCGGGCCGGTGTACGGCGAGCCGATCGGTGCGGCACTCGCCGCGTTGGACCAGATCGACCTCGTCGTCAGCTACGGGGTCATCGCAGGCGGTGCGGAGCTCGCGGTGACCGCGGTGACCCTGCACCGGGACCGTTCCCTGACCGCGGCGGACCTCGCCGATGCCTTCGCGGATCTCGACCCCGACCAGCATCCCGACCTGGTGCACGTGATCCCGGAGATCGCGTTGAGCAACTCCTACCGGCCGCGGCGCAGCGCATTGCGGGCGGCGGGTCTGCCGAAACCGGGTGTGCGGGCCTGGTTCTGGGACCAACGCGAACTCCGCTACCGGCGCCTGACCAAGGCCGTCGTTGCGGACCTTCAGCAGCGGGGGAGTCGGGCGCCGGCCGGGTAGCGGGTAGCCTGACCGACGATCCGTGAACCGAACGTGAGAGGACCTTCCGTGGCGCTCGATCCCACCCTGTTGAGCATCATCGCCTGCCCGCAGGACAAGGGCCCGCTCCTGCTGGTCGGCGACGAACTTCTCTACAATCCGCGGCTGCGGCGCGCGTACCCGATCGAGGATGGCATCCCGGTGCTGCTCGTCGACGAGGCGCGCGATGCCACCGACGCCCAGCACGAGGACTACCTCGCCCGCGGCGTCGACTCGTCCTCCCAGCAGTCGCGTTAACCGAGATCGCCGGTCAGGTACCGCTGCAGGGTCGGTGCGACCAGGTGCACCACCCGATCCGGGGGCAGCGTCGCGAGCGGCTCGAGTTCGAGGATGTAGCGGGTGACCATCAGCCCCGCCATCTGCGAGGCCACCAGGGAGGCCCGCAGGTCGGCGCTGCCCACCGGGTCGTCGACGCGGTGTCCGATCTCGGTCAACACCACCTCGGTGAGGAAGCTGCGGACCAGACCCACCGACTCGCCCGTGATCGCCGACCGGAACGCGGCAAGCAGACCCTCCCGGTGCGGCGACTCCCACACCCCGACGACCGCGCGCAGGAACCGTTCGCCGATCTCCTCGACCGGGGCGTCGGCCACCCCCGCGAGGACCATCGCCGGGTCCGCCGGGATGGCGATCGCGGCGAGGAACAGGGCCCGTTTGGTGCCGAAGTAGTGGTGCACGAGGGCCGGATCGACCCCCGCATCCGCGGCAATCGAGCGCACCGAGGTCCGGTCGAACCCATGCTCGGCGAACCGGCTCCGCGCCGCACCGAGGATCGCGTCCCTGGTGCCGGAACTGCCCGGCCTGCGCCCCGTCCGGGTGGTCGCACGGGTCACGGGGTGCGCCTGCGGAGCGTCGCCGCCGCCAGGCACAGCGCCACGATCGCGAACCCGACGACGACGGCGATGTCCCGCCACATCAGGGCCGTGGCACCGGGATGGGCCGCGACCTGCTGCAACGCGTCCACCGCGTAGCTCAGCGGCATCACGTTCGACGCCCACTGCAGCCATTCCGGTAGCTGGTCGCGCGGCACCAGCAGGCCGCACAGGAACAGTTGCGGGATCACAATGACCGGCATGAACTGGACGGCCTGGAACTCGGTGCGGGCGAATGCACTGCACAGCAGTCCCAGCGCGACGCCGAGGACGGCGTCGACCACCGCGATCAGCACCACCCAACCGACGCTGCCGACCGTCGTCAATCCGAGCAGCCCGAACGCGACCAGGCAGGCGATGACCGCCTGCGCGGTCGCCGCGAGCGAGAACGCCGTGCCGTAGCCGCCGAGCAGGTCGAGCTTCGACATCGGTGTGGTCAGCAGCCGCTCCAGCGTGCCGGAGCTGCGTTCACGCTGCATCGCGATCGACGTGATCAGGAACATCACCACGAACGGGAGGATCCCGAGCATGGTGACCGCGATCCGGTCGAACAGCGGGACCTGTCCCGGCGGTGTCGGGACATTGACGTAGAGGTAGTACAGCAGCGTCATCAGCAGCGCGGGCACCAGCAGGATCATCGCGACGGTCCGGTGGTCGCGGCGCAGTTGCCGCAGGATGCGTACGGTGCTCGCGCCGTAGATGCGCGGGGTAACGAGTGGCGTGTTCACGACTGCTCCTGCACTTCGCGTTCGCGGATCAGGGTGAGGAACGCGTGCTCGAGGCTGGTCTCGCGGGTCTGCTCGAGCAGCGCTGCCGGGCTGAGCTGGTCGAGCAGGTAGCCGTCCCGCATCAGGAGCAGGTCGTGACAGTGCTCGGCCTCGTCCATCACGTGGCTGGACACCAGCAGCGTGGTCCCGGCGGCCGCGAGGTCGCCGAAGCGTCCCCACAGATCCGCCCGCAGCACCGGATCCAACCCGACGGTGGGCTCGTCGAGGATCAGCAGTTCGGGTTCGGCGACCAGCGCGCAGCCGAGCGACACCCGGCCCCGCTGCCCACCCGACAGGTCGCCGGCGGGGACGTCGGCCTTGTCGGCCAGGTCGAGGGCGTCGATCGCGTCGGCCACCGACCGCGGCGGCCTGCCGTACAGCGCCGCGAAGTATGCGATGTTCTGCCGTACCGACAGATCGAGGTACACGGTGGGGGATTGGGTGACGTAGCCGACGCGGTCCCGCAGGAGGCTGGAGCCCGCGGGCTCACCGAGCACGGTCACCGTGCCGGACGCCACGATCTGTGTCCCGACGATCGCGCGCATCAGCGTGGTCTTGCCGCAGCCCGACGGGCCGAGCAGCCCGGTGATGCTGCCGGCGGGGATGCGCAGGTCCAGTCCGTGCAGGACCTCGACGCCGCCGCGGTGCACGACGAGGCCGTCGATCGCGACGGCCGGTGACGGTGCGGGCATCTCGTCCTCCAATTCATCGAGTGATGAAATCATCGTGTGATGAATTATCGGTGTCGGGGAGGTCGCCGGTCAAGGGCACAATCGCGGCATGACGACCGAGTACTCCCGCTCGCCGGAACTGACCGAGCGGGCCCTGTCGGCGGCCGATCCGGTGCAGGCCGCACACCTGGTGCTCGGCGCGGTGCTGGCGGTCGACGCGGTGCGGTTGCGGATCGTCGAGGTCGAGGCATACGGAGGCGACCCGGCGGGCCCGTGGCCGGACCCCGCGGCACACTCCTACCCGGGCCCGACGCGACGGAACGCGGTGATGTTCGGCCCGGCAGGCCGGCTCTACGTCTACCTCAGCCACGGCCTGCACCTGTGCATGAACGTCACGTGCGCACCCGAGGGGACGGCGGGCGCGGTCCTGCTCCGGGCGGCCGAGGTGATCGACGGGGAGGCGGAGGTCCGGGCCCGGCGAACGCCGGGTCGGGCGCTGCGCGAGCTGGCCCGAGGTCCGGGGAACCTCGGGCAGGCCGCCGGAATCAGCCTGGGTGACAACGGTTCACCGCTGTTCGATCGGAACGCCCGCATTCGTCTCGAGCCAGGCGACGCGGTGCGGGTCGACGCGGGCCCGCGGGTCGGGATCACCCACGCGCCGGACCGGCCGTGGCGACTGTGGGACGCCGGTTCGGATGCCGTGTCGGCCTACCGTCGCAGCCCGCGTGCGCCCGCCGTGCGGAGTGCGGGATGATCGACGTCGTGACCGACAACATCGTCCCTACCGAGAACATCATCGACGAACTGACCTGGCGTGGGCTGATCCAGCAGTCCACCGACATCGACGCCCTGCGTCGTGACACCCAGGCAGGTCCGGTCACGCTGTATTGCGGTTTCGATCCGACCGGTCCCAGCCTGCATGCCGGCCACCTCGTCCCGCTGCTCGCGCTCAAGCGGTTCCAGCGTGCGGGCCACACGCCGATCGTGCTCGCCGGCGGCGCGACCGGGCTGATCGGCGACCCCCGCGACGTCGGTGAGCGGGTGATGAACTCCACCGACACCGTCGCCGACTGGGCGGAGCGGATCCGCACCCAGCTCGAACGGTTCGTCTCCTTCGACGGCGACAACGCCGCCATTGTCGAGAACAACATGAACTGGACCGGCAAGCTCACCGCCATCGACTTCCTCCGGGACCTCGGCAAGCATTTCTCGGTGAACGTCATGCTCGCCCGCGAGACCGTCAAGCGGCGCCTCGAGTCGGACGGCATGTCCTACACGGAGTTCAGCTACATGCTGTTGCAGGCCAACGACTACCTTCAGCTCCGCCGGGAACGCGGCTGCACGCTGCAGGTGGGTGGCTCGGATCAGTGGGGCAACATCGTCGCCGGCGTCGAGCTGAACCGGCGGGTGGACGGGGAATCGGTGCACGCGATGACCGTCCCGCTCGTCACCTCGTCGGACGGCAAGAAGTTCGGGAAGTCCACCGGCGGCGGCAGCCTCTGGCTCGACCCCGAGATGACCAGCCCCTACGCCTGGTACCAGTACTTCGTGAACACCGGTGACGCCGACGTGATCCGCTACCTGCGCTGGTTCACCTTCCTCGGCCAGAGCGAACTGGCCGAACTCGAAGTCGAGGTCGCCGAGCGGCCGCAGGCCCGGGTCGCGCAGCGACGCCTCGCCGCCGAGATGACGACCCTGGTGCACGGCGCGGACAACACCGCCGCGGTCGAGCTCGCCAGCCAGGCGCTGTTCGGCAAGGGCGAGATTCGTGACCTGGACGAAGCGACCCTCGCCGCCGCCCTGACCGAGGCCTCGGTGGGGCAGGTTCGGCCCGGCGAGCCGAGCACCATCGTCGATCTCCTGGTCGCGAGCGGACTGTGCGATTCCAAGGGTGCAGCGAAGCGGACCGTCAAGGAGGGCGGCGCATACGTGAACAACGCGAAGGTCGCCGCCGAGGACTGGACCCCCGAGGGGACCGACCTGCTGCACGGCCAGTGGCTCGTCATCCGCCGCGGCAAGCGCAACTTCGCGGGCATCCAGGTGCTGCCCGCCTGATCCTGTTCCTGTCCGGAGGGCGTCGTCGTCCCGCGTGAGCGGGAGGGCGGCGCCCTCTGCGCATGTGCTGGCCCGAACGGCCGAGTGTCCGGCGTCACATCGGTCGGATTCGGGTGTCTGCGGGGTGATCGGGGTGGGTGACCTGCGTGTTTGTGTCCGGTCATGGTGGTTGACCAGCGGATTTGCGGTGGCGTTCACGGCCACGTAACTTTTGTCGAGT
>NZ_JBHXNU010000007.1:118956-231423 GCF_042719255.1 Rhodococcus sp. NPDC058532 | reverse complement strand
GGCACTGACATTCATCGGCACACTGTTGAGTTCTCAAAGAACACGCACACACCATCAACACCCACCAAGTGGGCCTCTCCGGGGCAACTGTTCCAACCTAACCCATCGCAGCGACCCGACCAAAATCGGGCAACCCGCCATCGGAAAGGCGATCGAGGACCGACAGTATCACCTGTCGACAACCTCTGGATTGGCCAGGCGCCTTCGTCCAACCTCGTGTCCCGCACCTCTCGGTCCGGGTCGGTGTCCGTGTCGCTCTGACTCGACAAAAGTTACGTGACTGATCGGCAGTCCGCAAATCGCCTGGTCACAGCCATGCAGAGCGCGATTGCCGCTGGTCGGGTCGGCCGCGGGACGAGATTCGCCGGTATTCAGTGGTGGGCGTCACCATGAACGTGGGTCGTGCGCCGTCCCGTCGAGAGGAGAACCATGTCCGAGTGGCACCGCGTCAGCCCGGTAGCGAACGGGATCTGGAGCATCACCGAGCCCGGGCACGTCACGATGTGGCTGATAGTCGGATCGGAACGTGCGTTGCTGTTCGACACCGGAATGGGATTCATGCCCCTTCGGCCGTTGATCGAGCGGATCACCCCAGTCCCGATCCTGGTTGTCGCGTCACACCACCACTTCGATCACATCGGTGGGAACCACGAGTTCGACCGGGTGGTTGCGCACTCGCTCGGCGCCGCACACTGGACATCGGCGGTCTCCTCTCACGATCTGGCCGGGTATCTCGCGCACACCGACCGCATGCTGCGCGCCGCGGCGGCGGTAAGAGCGGTCGACCGTGACTACCTGCATCTGATGGACGTGGACAGCGACCCCGCGCCGTTGCCGAGCAGCGTCGACCTCACGACCTGGAGTATTCGTCCGCGGCACCCGGATGCGACCGTCGCGGACGGCGACACGTTCGATCTCGGCGACCGGGTGGTCCGGGTTCTCCACACTCCTGGTCACACCCCCGACAGCATCTGCCTGCACGATTCGGCGACCGGAGTCCTCTTCGCGGGCGACACCGTCAGCTCCGGCCCGATCTATGCCCACGAGCAGGACTCGAGCCTCGTCGACTTCGCAGCGAGCACCGCACGGCTCGCCGCGATGAAGGACGAGGTCTCCCTCGTCGCGATGAACCACTTCGGTCGGGTGATCGCGCCCCCGCATCTCCTGCAGTCCGTCGCGGACGCCTTCGACCGACTCGCTGCGAGCCGAGTTCGGGCCCGCCGCACCCTCGACGTCGAGGGATCTCCGGTCGACGAGGTGCCGTTCGATCATTTCTCGATCTACGTGCCACCCGACGTGACGCCGCAATGATCACGTTAAAATTGACCGTGGAGCGCCGGGAAGTCTGGTCGGCACAGCTGACGCATGCCCTCGACCGGGAGAGACCTTGATTCAAAAATTGCGCTCCGAACTGTCGCGATACCTCCGCACCGAAACGGTGGGCGGCTCCATCCTGCTGGCTGCCGCGGCACTCGCGCTGATCCTGGCCAACTCCCCGTGGGCGGACGCCTACACCGGACTCCGTGACCTCCAGGTCGGCCCGAGCGCGCTGCACCTGAACCTCACGATCGGGGCGTGGGCGCAGGACGGCCTGCTCGCCGTCTTCTTCTTCGTCGCTGGCCTGGAGCTCAAGCGTGAACTCGTGGTCGGCGAGCTCGCCGACCGGCGAAAGGCGCTCCTGCCGATCATCGCGGCGTTCGGCGGCGTCGTCACACCCGCGCTGATCACCCTCGCGGTCGGGTGGGGGCAGCCCGGCATCGAACAGGCATGGGCCATCCCCGTCGCCACCGACATTGCCTTCGCCCTCGGCGTCCTCTCGCTGACCGGCTCCCGGATCCCGGCAGGCGCCAGGGTGTTCCTACTCAGCCTCGCGGTCGTCGACGATCTGCTCGCCATCCTCATCATCGCGGCCGTCTTCACCACGACGATCGCGTTCGTGTGGCTACTCGGTGCCGTTGCCTGTGCGGCCGGGTACTGGTTCGCCCAGCATCGTCGGCTGACCAGTCCGTGGCTGTACGTCCCGCTTGCCCTGCTCACCTGGTACTGCATGCACGAGGCAGGTATCCACGCCACACTCGCCGGCGTCGCGCTCGGGCTCCTGACCCGGGTCCGTCCCGATCCCGGCGAAGAGGATGCGCCTGCCGTTCGCCTCGAGCATCGACTCCAGCCCTGGTCCGCGGGGGTGTGTGTACCGATCTTCGCCTTCTTCGCCGCGGGAGTGCCGGTCAACGGCGATGTCCTCGGCACGCTGCTGACCGACCGCCTGACCCTGGCCATCATCCTGGGCATGCTTCTCGGCAAGATCGTCGGAATCGGCGGGCTGTCGTGGCTGGCGGTCCGCCTCGGCATCGCCGTCAAACCGGCCGGACTCGGTTTCCGGGACATGTTCGCGCTGTCGGTACTCGGCGCGATCGGCTTCACGGTTAGCCTCCTCGTGACCGAACTCGCACTCGAGGGCACCGAGCAGGACAAGGCCAAGGTCGCGGTCCTGCTGACATCCTTGGCTGCGTCCCTGATCGGGTCGGCGCTACTGTTGCGCCGGGGACGCGTCCACCAGGCACGTGCCGCCACCGACCCGGACGACGACAACGGAGAGGCTTCGACGTGAGCATCAGCGACCGCAGCGGTAGGACCGGGGACGGGGTGCCGAACACCATCTCGTCGATCCCGCTGACCGACGTCGACGCGCACGCTCCGGGCGCCGCCAGCATCGGGAACCTGGTCAAGGACGCGACCGCGCAGGTCTCCACCCTGGTCCGGGCGGAAGTCGAACTGGCCAAGGCCGAGGTCACCGGAGAGGTGAAGAAGGGGCTGCAGGGCTCGCTGTTCTTCATCCTCGCGTTGGCCGTCCTGGTGTTCAGCGCGTTCTTCTTCTTTTTCTTCCTCGCCGAACTGCTCGACCTGTGGGTCGCCCGCTGGCTGGCCTTCCTGATCGTGTTCCTGCTGATGGTGCTGGTCACCGGCGTGCTCGCGTTGCTCGGCTACCTCCGGGTGCGCAAGCTGCGGGCGCCGGAAAAGACCATCGACTCGCTGCGGCAGGCCGCAACCGTGCTGCCGACCGCGGCCGAGGCCGGTCACGGATCCGGCGGCTATACCCCGGGCGAGTACGCGCGTCGCACCGCGCCCTGACTCGACCGGCCGTGACCTTCCCCGACCCGTCAACCGTCCGCATCGACGGTCCGTGGCGGCACTGCGACGTGCGCGCCAACGGCATCCGATTCCACGCCGTCGAGGCAGGCCCGAGCGACACGGACGCCCCGCTGGTGGTTCTGCTGCACGGGTTCGCGGACTTCTGGTGGACCTGGCGTCACCAACTGACCGCGCTCGCCGACGCCGGATACCGCACGGTCGCGCTGGACCTGCGCGGATACGGCGACACCGACAAGCCGCCCCGCGGGTACGACGGCTGGACACTCGCTGGCGACGTCGCGGGCCTGATCCGCGCCCTCGGGCACACCGACGCGGCCCTGGTCGGTCACGCCGAGGGCGGCCTGGTCTGCTGGGCGACGGCGGTCCTGCATCCGCGTCTGGTTCGATCCATCGCGCTGCTCGCGTCGCCGCACCCGATCGCGCTCAAGCGCGCGGTCATCCGGTCTCGTCCCCAGCGGTCGGCGCTGCTGCCCTCGTTCCTGGCCTGCCAGTTGCCGTGGCGACCCGAGCGTCGACTGATCCGGGATGGCGGCGCCGCGGTCGAGCAGCTGCTCCGCGACCGCACGGCGTCGACGGGGTTGATGGCCGACGGCGAGTTCGACGAGGTCGTGGCGCGGAACCGATCCGCGATCCAGATTCCCGGCGCGGCGCACTGCGGGCTCGAGTACCAGCGGTGGGCGTTCCGCAGCCAATGGCGTCCGGACGGTCGCCGGTTCATGTCCGCGATGGATCGGGTGCTGCAGATCCCGGTGCTGCAGATCCACGGCGACGCGGACCCGTACGTGCTGCGGTCGACGTTGCAGGCCGACACCCGGTGGGCTCCGCACCGACACCTGCACACCGTCCCCGGAGCCGGGCACTACCCGCAGTGGGAACGACACCAGGACGTCACCGCCGCGCTGCTCGGCGCGCTCCGCAACCGTGCGTGATTTTTACCCCGGGGAGGGTAAGAATCACGCACGGGCGGCGGAGGCGCGTCAGAGGATGCAGTTCCCGGTATCGACGGCGGCGCTGGCGTAACCGGCCTCCTCGAGCTGCCGCGACACCTCCGCCGCGGTGAGCGCGAAGCCGGTGTCGCTGTTGTCGACCGCCGCACCGAAGACGACGCCGAGCACCCGGCCCTCGTCGTCGACGAGCGGGCCTCCCGAGTTGCCCTGCCGGATCGACCCGCGCACCGTGTACACCTCGCGGGTGACGTCGGCGGCCCGGTAGATGTCCGGGCCGTTGAGGTCCAGCGTTTCCCGGATCCGCGCGGCGCTCGCCGTGAACGGACCCCCACCGGGGTAGCCGAGCACCAGGGCGTCGGCACCGGTGTCGGCGGGGTCGGGGGCGAACGGCAGCACGTCCGCGGTCAGTCCCGGCACGTCGAGGACCGCAACGTCGACCTGCGGGTCGAACAGGACCACGGTCGCGGGGAGCGGGCCGTCGAGGCTGTCCACCACCACCTGGTCGGTACCCGCGACGACGTGGGCGTTCGTCATCACCCGCTGCGGCGCGACCACGAACCCGGATCCCTCGAGCGCGCGCTGGCAGCTCGGCGCGACGCCGCGGATCCGCAGCACGCTGGGCTGTAGCCGCTGCGCCAGCGGCCCCTGCGCGATCGCGGCGTCCGGCGGATCGACGACCGCGATCGGGGTGCGCCCGAACGGTCCGATCACGTCCGGCAGGCCGGACGTGTCGAGGAGCGCGGAGAACTCGCTCGGCAGGCGCCGCATCCAGTTCGGGGCCACGTCGTCCACCTGAGTGAGCACCTTCGACCCACGGACGGCAGCCGCGACCTCGGGTTGCGAGGAGGCGGTCAGCGGGATCGCGAGCAGCCAGGCCGCGACGAGCACCGCTGCGCCCTGCAGGCCTGCTCCGACGGCACTGTCGACGGACCGGGCGACCGGGCTGTGCATGCTGCCCCTGGCCGCGCGCCCGAGCACCATGCCCGCGACCTCACCGATGATCACCAACCCGATGATCAGCAGGATCCCGATCAGCACCCGGGCGCGGCCACCGTCGACGTGCACCAGCACGTGCGGTGCGATGAGGATGCCCGCGACGGCGCCGAGGACCACCCCGAGGAAGGCCAGCGCGGACGCGACGGCGCCGTGCCGCCACCCGGAGGTCGCGGCGAGGACCGCGATCGCGAGCACGGCGAGATCGATCCAGGACGAGCCGCTCACCGCTCGTGCACCTCGGCGACGCCCGCGTCCAGTTCGGCCAGTGTGACCTCGAGGTCACGCACGTCGTTGCGGTCCCATTCGATCTCCCACCCGGAGACGGCGATCAGGCCTGCGAGCACGCCCGCCGTGAAGCCCCACACCAGGAACCCGTCGATCTGGAAGGCGGGGCCGCGGTAACCGAGCCGATGCTCGACGACGAACCGGTTGTCGGGGTCGAGCAGTGACCGGATCGGCACTCGCGCCACCCGAGCGGTCTCGGCGTGGTCGACCGGGCGGACCGGGGTCGGCCGATCCCAGTACGCGACTACCGGGGTGACGTCGAATCCCGACGGCGGAACGAAGATCCCCGGCAGGACGGCCAGCGTCCGCACCCCGGACGGGTCGAGGCCGGTCTCTTCCTCAGCCTCCCGCAGGGCGGTCGCGATCGGGCCGTCGTCCTCCGGGTCGGCCGCACCGCCGGGGAAGGCGACCTGGCCGCTGTGCTGCCGCAGGGTCGCCGCCCGCTGGGTCAGCAGCACGTCGGCGTTCTCCGGGAGTCCGCCCAGGCTGACCGGGTCGGCATCCTCCGAGCCGCCGAACAGCACCAGGACCGACGCGTCCCGCACGGTGGTGCCGCCGGGGGCCCGCCTGCGCAGCACGGGGTTGGTCGGGTCGTCGCCGCTGGGCGGCAACGTGGCGACCCGCCGCAACCACTCCGGAGCGGGATGCTGGGTCCTGGTCACGACACCACGCCCAGGTGCTCCCGGACGGCGGCCGCGATCTGATCGGCATCGTCGAACGGCTGCGGCAGCACCGCGGCGACCGTCCCGTCGGCACGGATCAGGGCGGTGACGGGCAGCACCTTCGGCGCGCCGACGGCGGCAGCGACCCGCGCCGCGCCGTCCTGCACGCCGGGCAGGTGGACTCCGTACTCCGTCAGCGCCGACAACGCATTTCCCTCCTTAGGATCCTGATGGACCGTCAGCACCGTCACCGTGTCACCGGCGCGACGCGCGTATTCGTCGAGCGCAGGAAGCTCCTTCGCGCACGGTCCACACCAGTAGGCCCACAGGTTGACCAGCGCGGGCTTCCCGGCCAGCGCAGCGCCGACGTCGACCCGGCCACCGTCGGCGAGGCAACCCAGCTCGATGCCTGCGAGTGGGCCGGAGGCGACCGTACCGGGGGCCGGGGCCGGACACGGCGGCAATGCGGCAGCCGCCCGCGGTCCGGCGAGTGCCGCGTCGGTGTCACCCGCGATCCGCTCGACCGCGGACGGCGTCGCCCCCGAGCTCATGAAGTCGGAGTGACTGCGGGTGTCCGGCTCGTCGCCGCCCCGCGGCCAGATCGCGACCACCAGGGCAGCGACAACGACGAGGGCGGCCAGGCTCCATCGCCCGGTTGTGGTGATCCGCACGTCCGACCTCACCGACCGGCCAGGTCGAGGAGATGCTCGGTCTCCGGACCCTTGACGAGGGTGGCGGCCGCGACCGGGTCGGTCGGGCCCGCGCCGTACGACGGGCAGTCCTTCGCGAGGACACACACCCCGCATGCCGGCTTCTTCGCATGGCACACCCGGCGGCCGTGGAAGATCACCCGGTGCGAGAGCAGCGTCCACTCCTTCCGGGGGATGAGCTCGCCGACCGCCCGCTCGACCTTGACGGGGTCCTCCTCCGCGGTCCACTGCCACCGCCGCACGAGCCGACCGAAGTGGGTGTCGACGGTGATTCCCGGCACATCGAAGGCGTTCCCGAGAACGACGTTCGCGGTCTTGCGCCCGAAGCCGGGCAGGCTCACCAGGTCCGCCATCGTCCCCGGCACCTCCCCGTCGAATCGCTCCACCAATGCCTGCCCGAGCCCGATGATCGAGGTCGCCTTGTTCCGATAGAAGCCGGTGCTTCGAATGTATTCCTCAAGCTCGGTCCGATCGGCGCCCGCGTAGTCCGCTGCCGTCGGGTAGCGCGCGAACAGCGCAGGCGTCACCTGGTTAACCCGCACGTCAGTGCACTGCGCGGACAGGATCGTCGCCACCGACAACTCCAGCGGCGTGCTGAAGTCGAGCTCGCAATAGACGTGCGGGAAGGCCTCCCCGAGGCGCCGGTTCATGCGGCGGGCGCGGCGCACGAGAGCAAGACGGGTCTCCTCCCGCTCCGGCCCCCCTAGCGACGCCGCCGCCCCGCGCGGAACGGGGCTCTTCGAAACAGTGGTCGACACGCCCTCGACTCTACGGATGGCACCGACAACCGATTGCGCTTCGTTTCGCTTCTGAGACATTGGCCGTGTTTACTGCCCGGTATGCAAGGTCTCGCTGTGGTGCTCTTCCCAGTGCTGCTCATGCTGTTCGCGCTGGCGATGGAGCGGGTGGAATTCCGGTTGAGCCGGCTCACGGTCCGTGAGCAGGAGGTTGAGGAGTTCCTCGACAAGGCGAGCCACGCCGAGGTCGCCACCCTGGCACAGGAGGGTCTGCCGCGAGCGCTGGCCCGTTTCCACCTTCGTCGTCGGCGCGGGCTGGCCGACGACACCGACGACCTCACCGAACGCCGCGCGAGCTGAACGGCGGAGCACCACCACCACCACCGGCCGCGACGCGCAGGCGTGGCGCCCGTCACTCCTGCAGCTCGGGACGATAGACTTTCGAGCGATAGTCACCAAACAGTCGACACGTTGACCGTGTCGACATCGGCATACGGCCTCCTACCGGGTGCCGGACGCCACCCGATCTTCCGATGAAGGAGCGCACGTGGACGAGGTCCTGGCCAGAGCCGGTATCTTCCAGGGAGTCGAGCCCTCGGCGGTCGCGGCGCTGGTCAAGCAGCTGCAGCCCGTCGATTTCCCCCGTGGACACGTCATCTTCAACGAGGGCGAGCCGGGCGATCGCCTGTACATCATCGTGTCCGGCAAGATCAAGCTCGGGCGCCGCTCCCCCGACGGCCGCGAAAACCTGCTGACGATCATGGGCCCGTCCGACATGTTCGGCGAGCTGTCGATCTTCGACCCCGGACCGCGAACCTCGTCGGCGACGACCGTGACCGACGTGCGCGCGGTGAGCATGGATCGCGACGCGCTGAAGTCGTGGATCGAGCAGCGCCCCGAGATCGCCGAGCAGCTGCTGCGGGTCCTTGCCCGTCGCCTCCGCCGGACCAACAACAACCTGGCCGACCTGATCTTCACCGACGTTCCCGGTCGTGTCGCGAAGGCGCTGCTGCAGCTCGCGCAGCGGTTCGGCACCCAGGAGGGCGGCTCGCTGCGCGTCACCCACGATCTCACCCAGGAGGAGATCGCCCAGCTGGTCGGCGCCTCGCGCGAGACCGTGAACAAGGCGCTCGCCGATTTCGCCCACCGCGGCTGGATTCGGCTTGAGGGCAAGAGCGTCCTCATCTCCGACTCGGAGCGGCTGGCCCGCCGCGCGCGTTGAGCGAATCCGCTCCCCGCGCCGTGGGGTGAGCTGGACCCGGCCGACAACGACGAATGGCGGTCACCCGGATTTCTCCGGGTGACCGCCATTTGCGTTGTCCAGGCGTCGGAGCCTACTCCATCGGTTCGACGGGGCTCAGCGAGCCGCCCGCCGCGTTGTTCAGGAAGTCCCCGAGGACGGGAACGAGCGCCTTGACGACGCCGAACAGGTCGGTAACGGATCCCATGGTTCTCTCCTTGAAAAGTGTCGGTCGCCGACGCGCTCAGGCGTCGGTCGACGGCGGGGTGGTGGCGGCCGAACCCGAGGCAAGGCCGCCGAAGAACTTGGTGAGCGAATCGATCAGTCCGGTGAGGTTCTCGACTGAGGTCATGTGCTGGTCTCCCGTGTCTACTCGTGTTGGGTTAGGACGCCGAGCCGTCCGCGCTGACGGAATCGAGACCCTGGATGGCCTTCATCAGCGGCAGCAGCGCGAGCATGTCGAGCAGGCCGAAGCCCGCACCGTTGGCCTCGAGAAGATTCTCTGCGGATCCCATGTGTACTGCTCCTTGCTCGATCACTGTGATAGGGCGCACACCGATGGTGGCGTTGGGTAGTTTTATACCCATAACTAAATACTTCGGGGGGTGAATCGGGCATTTCCTTCGCCTAAGCACCCGTCGCGTGCCAGCCCCTCGACCGGGGACACCCGTCGCCAGGTGCGACTTTCACACCACCCGACGCCGGACTGTGAGGGACATCACGACGCTATCGGCGCAGGTAGTCCAGCTGCACCCGCACCGACTGCTCGGCGACCGGCCACAGCTTCGGATCCACATCGGAGTACACGTGCTCGACGACCGCGCGCACGCTCGCCCCGGCGCCGAGCACCCCGAGCGCGGACCGCACCTGATCGAGGCGATCCTCCCGATGCGCCAGGTACTGCTCCGCTACCGCCTGCAGATCGGGCAGATCCGGGCCGTGACCGGGCAGCACCGTGCGCCCGGCCCCGAGATCGATCAGCGAGCGCAACGACGCCAGATAGTCGCCGAGGTCGCCGTCGGTCGCGTCGAGGACGGTGGTCCCGCGACCCAGAATCGTGTCGCCGGTCAGCACCGACCCCTCCCCCTCGATCACGAAGGACGTCGAGTCCTTGGTGTGCCCCGGCGTGCGAAGCACCCGAATCGCGAGGCCGACCTCCTCGATCAGCTCGCCATCGGGCAGCCCCGCATCGGTGTGCCTGCGCAGCGCCTCGTCCACGGCGCGCACCGGGCTTCCGGTCATCTCCACGAATCGGTCGATGCCATCGGTGTGGTCGTGATGCCGGTGGGTGATGAGGGTCAGCGCGACCGGCCCGACCTCCGCAACCCTGCGCAGGTGATCCTCGTCCGCCTCGCCCGGATCGACGACCACGCACTCCTCGCGGCCCGGTGCGCGCAGGATCCAGGTATTGGTGCCGTCGAGCGTCATCATCCCGGGATTGCGCTCGAGCATCACCGCCGCGATCGGGGTGACCTGGCGCAGCTGCGCGTACGACGGATGTGCGAGGTCCATGGGCACACTGTACGGAGACGACGTCGGCCCGCCCACCGCAGTGCGGAGGGCGGGCCGACGAGAAACAGTGTCGGTCAGCGGACCTCGGTGTCGACTATCGGTCGGAGACCTCGACGATCAGCTCCACCTCGACGGGTGCGTCGAGCGGCAGCTCCGCGACCCCGACGGCCGACCGTGCGTGCACACCCGCGTCTCCGAACACCTCGCCGAGGAACTCGGACGCACCGTTGATCACGGCAGGCTGCCCGGTGAACCCGTCCGCGGACGCAACGAACCCGACGACCTTGACCACCCGCACCACCGAGTCGATCCCGACCAGGGAGTCGATCGCGGCCAGCGCGTTCAGCGCGCAGGTACGGGCGGCGTCCTTCGCGGTGTCCGCGTCCACCGCCCCGCCGACCTTGCCCGACACCGGCAGCGCGCCGTCGACGAACGGCAGCTGCCCGGACGTGTAGACGAGGTCACCGGTCCGGACCGCCGGCACGTACGCGGCGACGGGAGCGGCCACCGGCGGCAGCGCGATCCCGAGCTCGCCGAGCCGCGCGTTCCACTCGGCCACGACCCTCAGCCCTTCGGACGCTTGAGGTAGGCGACGTGCTGTTCACCGGTGGGGCCGGGCAGCACGGTGACCAGTTCCCAGCCGTCTCCGCCCCACTGGTCGAGGATCTGCTTGGTCGCGTGGGTGAGCAGCGGGACGGTCGCGTACTCCCAGGTTGTCAATTCACTCATGGTTGGAGAGCCTAGTCGCGCACCGATTCGCAGCCACGACTTATAGGCTCGGGGGGTGGTAGCACCTGCGAACGCACCCGCCTACGAGTGGCCGGCGAAGGCCGATAAGGCCCGGCTGCATTTCGTGTCCGGCAAGGGCGGAACTGGAAAGTCCACTGTCGCATCGGCATTGGCGTTGGCATTGGCCGCGGGCGGACGCCGCGTTCTGCTCATCGAGGTTGAGGGACGACAGGGGATCGCGCAACTCTTCGACGTCCCCCCGCTGCCGCCCGCCGAAACCAAGATCGCCACCGCGGACGGCGGTGGCGAGGTCTTCGCGCTCGCGCTCGACATCGAAACGGCCTTCCTCGAGTACCTGGACATGTTTTACAACCTGGGCTTTGCGGGCCGCGCGATGAAGCGGATGGGGGCGATCGAGTTCGCCACCACCCTGGCGCCGGGACTGCGGGACGTGCTGGTGACCGGCAAGATCAAGGAGTGCGTGATCCGCACCGACCGGAACGGGGTGCCGGTGTACGACGAGATCGTGGTCGACTCGCCGCCGACCGGCCGGATCGGCAGCTTCCTCGACGTCACGAAGGCGATGTCCGACCTGGCGAAGGGCGGCCCGGTGCACTCCCAGTCCGAGGGCGTCGTGCGGTTGCTGCATTCCGACGACACGATGGTGCACCTGGTGACGCTGCTCGAGGCGCTGCCGGTGCAGGAAACCTCGGATGCGGTGGAGGAACTCGAGGCCGCGGACCTGCGGATCGGCACCGTGATCGTGAACCGGTCCGCGACCGCGTACCTGCCGCCGGACGCGATGGCCGCCGCCGCGACCGGGACCATCGACGCCGCCGCGGTCCGCGCTGGTCTGGACGCGGCCGGGATCACGCTGTCCGACAGCGACTTCGCCGGGTTGCTCACCGAGACGATCGAGAATGCCTCCACGCTGGCCGCGCAGGATGCCAGCGCGGTCGACCTCGACAAGCTGGAGGTCGCGCGGCTACACCTGACCGCGTTGACCGACGGCGTCGACCTCGGCGGCCTGTACGAGCTGGCCGATCAACTCGCCGAGCAGGGGGTCCGATGACCGCCGCGCTCGACGTCGACGCCATCCTCACCGACCCGGCATCGCGGGTCGTGGTGTGCTGCGGGTCCGGCGGTGTCGGGAAGACGACGACCGCCGCGTCGATGGCGCTGCGGGCCGCCGAGGAGGGCAGGCGGGTCGTGGTGCTGACGATCGACCCGGCGCGCAGGCTGGCGCAGGCCCTCGGGGTTCAGGACCTCGGCAACACCCCGCAGCCGGTAGCCCTCGGCGCCGGCGCGACCGGCGAACTGCACGCGATGATGCTGAACATGCGCCGCACGTTCGACGACATGGTGCTCGAGCACTCGTCGCCGGAGAAGGCGCAGCAGATCCTCGCGAACCCCTTCTATCAGACCGTCGCCACCTCGTTCTCCGGCACGCAGGAGTACATGGCGATGGAGAAGCTCGGTCAGCTCGCGGCGAGCGACGAGTGGGACCTGGTGGTCGTGGACACGCCGCCGTCGCGGAATGCCCTGGACTTCCTGGACGCTCCGCAGCGGCTGGGCACCTTCCTCGACGGTCGGATGATCCGGATGCTGTCGGCGCCGGGTCGCGGAATCGGCCGCCTGGTGACCGGGGCGATGGGGCTGGCGCTGCGGGCGGTGTCGACGATCGTCGGCAGCCAGATGCTCTCGGACGCGTCCGCGTTCGTGCAGTCCTTCGAGTCGATGTTCGGCGGGTTCCGGGAGCGGGCGGCGCACACGTACGAACTACTCCGCGCGCCGGGCACCCATTTCTTCGTGGTCGCGGCCGCCGAACCGGACGCGCTGCGGGAGGCATCGTTCTTCGTCGAGCGCCTGTCCGCGGAGGGCATGCCGCTCGCGGGCCTCGTCCTCAACCGAACCCACCCGACGTTGAGCGCGCTGCCCGCCGACCACGCCGTCGCCGCGGCGGATCTGCTCAAGGAACGCGGCGAGCACCCGTTGGCGGCCGCGGTCCTGCGGATCCACGCCGAACGGGCACGGACGGCGCAACGCGAACTGCACCTGCTCGGCCGGTTCACCGGCGCGCACCCGCGGGTTCCGGTGGTGGGGGTGCCGTCACTGCCGTTCGAGGTGTCCGACCTGGCGGCGCTGCGCGCGGTCGCCGATCAGCTCACCGGTCGGGGCTGACCGGATCCGGGTTAGGTTCCGTCTGCGCCCGCCGGTGCCGCCGCACCACGAGCGCCCCGAGGCCGGCGGCGATCAGGCAGGCGACGGCACCCATCAGCAGGCCTGCCCGACCACCGAAATGCTCGGCGACCGCACCGGCGATCGGCCCGCCGATCGGGGTCGATCCGAGGAACGCCACCGACCACAACGCCATCACCCGCCCGCGCATGTGGGGTGCGGCCTCGAGCTGCAGGGTGCTGTTGCCGACCGACAGGAACCCGACGCTGGCGGCGCCGACGGCGACCAGGAGGACCAGCTCGATCCACAGCGTCGGGGCGAGGGCCGCCGCGGCGATGGCGACGCCGAACACCGCCGAGGAGGCGATCAGCGCCGGGATTCCGGTTCGTCCGCGCGCCGCGACGGCCAGTCCGCCCAGCACCGCACCGACCCCCATCGCCGCGGTCATGAACCCGTAGACGCTGGCCTCGCCGCCGAAGGTGTCGCGGGCGAGGACCGGCAGCACCACCTGGAACTCGTAGGCGAGGCAGCCGACCAGCGCCATCATCAGCAGCGGCACGAGCAGTTCCGGGGTGCGGGCGACGTAGCGCAGACCCTCCCGCAGCTGTCCCGCCTCCCGCGGTGCGGGTGGCGACGGGCGTAGGGCGGCGACGTCGAGCCTGGCCAGGGACACCACGACGGCGACGAAGCTGAGCGCGTTGACGAGGAAGCAGACCCCAAGCCCGCCCGCCGCGATGACCAGGCCTGCGACCGCGGGGCCGACCGCCCGCGCCGCGTTGACCAGCACCGAGTTGAGGCTGACCGCGTTGCGGAGGTCCTCGGGCCCGACCATTTCGAGCACGAACGACTGCCGCGCCGGGTTCTCGAAGCTGTTGTTCAGGCCGAGCAGGAACGCGAGGAGGTACACGTGCCAGAGTTCGACGGTGTCGGTGACGGTGAGCACGCCGAGGACCAACGCGAGCAGCCCCATCATCGACTGCAGCCCGATCATCAGCCTGCGCTTGTCGAGGCGGTCCGCGACGACG
Organism: Rhodococcus sp. NPDC058532; assembly: GCF_042719255.1. Lineage (NCBI taxonomy): Bacteria > Bacillati > Actinomycetota > Actinomycetes > Mycobacteriales > Nocardiaceae > Rhodococcus > Rhodococcus sp. NPDC058532. The sequence continues at coordinate 217,252 of NZ_JBHXNU010000007.1, read as the reverse complement.
CCGCCGTACGGGCCGACCAGGAGGACCGGCAGGGTCTGCAGGGCGACGACCGACCCGAGCGCCGTCCCGGACCCGGTCAGCTGCAGCACCAGCCAGGCCTGCGCGACCGACTGCATCCAGGTGCCGATCATCGACACGGCCTGGCCGGTGTAGTAGCGGCGATAGTTGGGGATGGCCAGCGAGGAGAACGTATCGCGACGGAAGTCGGCGAGCGCGGTCACGGCGTCGGCGCCGCGATCTCCCTGGCCAGGGCCTCGATGGCGGGCAGCGCGGCGATGACCGCGTCGGCGTCGCCATCGGGCAGCCTGCCGAGCGCGTCGGCGAACAGTCGGGTGCGCTCACGGCGCAGCTGGCGGGACAGGTCCGCGCCCGCGTCGGTCGCCTCGACCCGGGCGGCGCGCCGATCCGTCGGGTCGGCGCTGCGACGCAGCAGCCCGTCCGCCTCCAGTTTGCCGACCACACGCGAGAGCATCGTCGGATTGAGCCCCTCGACCTCGGCGAGCGCCCCGAGACCGAGCGGCCCGATCCGCGAGACGGTGCCGAGCACCGCCAGTTGGGTGCGGGTGAGCCCGCCACCGGATACCCGCCGGTCGACGACGCGGGAGATCCGGGCGAGCGCGACCTTGAGCCGGGTGACGTCGTCCTCGGTGGGGACAGGGGTCATGTGCGCCTCGCTGACATTAGTTGCCTATCAGCAAGCATACTCCTGGGCGGCGGGCCGGCACCCACGCAGCGCACCGGCCGGGATCCACTGAGGATCCCGGCCGGTGGCCGAAGGTTCACCCGTTCGGATGACGGGGGTTCAGACGACGGATGCCTGGCTTCGCTGCGCCGAGAAGAAGTCCGCCCACGACTCCACCTCGGGATGCTGCTTGAGCAGGGCGCGGCGCTGACGCTCGGTCATGCCTCCCCACACTCCGAACTCGACCCTGTTGTCCAGCGCGTCCGCTCCGCACTGCATCAGCACCGGACAGTGCCGGCAGATGGTGGCCGCCTTGCGCTGCGCGGCTCCGCGAACGAACAACTGATCAGGATCGACCGTGCGGCATCGTGCCTGCGTAACCCACGCAATGCGGGCCTCGGCCTCTTCAACGTCCAACCGGCGACCCGGGGTGGTCACGGTCATCTTCTGCCCCTCCTGCAGTACAAGCGTCGCCCTCGCTGACGCTCCGGAAGTGCGCGTGCCCAGCCCTATCATGGCGAGGCGCACCACATTCCCGATCTAGTGTTATCTGAATCACACTGGGTCACAATTTAGGCAATGTATAACGGTCTGCGCAAGACCTGAGCGCACTTTTTTGGTACGGACGTGCATCCAGATCGAATCGGCTGGTTGCGCACGGGAGCCGGACCGGGACGGGCACGTACCCTGTCGGAGTGCCCATCGCAAAAACAGTCGCGAAACTCGCCGGTTGCACGGCTCTGGCCGGCGCACTCCTGGCGGGGGTGATGTTCCCCCTTGCCGGCGGCTTCGGCATCGTGTCGAATCGCGCCGCCGACACCGTCGACAACGTCTCCGCCGAGCTCGTCGAGGGGGATGTCCCCGCGGTGTCGACCATGGTCGACGTGAATGGCAACCCGATCGCATGGCTGTACGAGCAGCGCCGATTCGAGGTGCCGAGCGACAAGATCTCCAACGACATGAAGCTCGCGATCGTCTCGGTCGAGGACCGCCGCTTCGCCGACCACCAGGGCGTCGACTGGCAGGGCACCGTGCGCGCGTTCCTCACCAACACCACCAGCGGTCAGGTGCAGCAGGGCGCGTCGACGATCGATCAGCAGTACGTGAAGAACTACCAGCTGCTGGTGGTCGCGAAGACCGATGCCGAGCGACGGGCCGCGATCGAGACCACTCCCGCCCGCAAGATCCGCGAGATCCGGATGGCGCTGACGCTGGACAAGAAGCTCACGAAGGACGAGATCCTTACCCGCTACCTGAACCTCGTTCCGTTCGGCAACGCGTCCTTCGGTATCCAGGACGCGGCGCAGACGTACTTCGGCATCGACGCGAAGGACCTGGGTCTGACTCAGTCCGCGATGCTGGCCGGCATGGTCCAGTCCAGCTCGGCGCTGAACCCGTACACCAACCCCGAGGGCGTCCTCGAGCGCCGGAACACCGTGCTGGACACGATGATCGTCAACATCCCGGACCGGGCCGACGAGATCCGCGCGGCCAAGCAGGAGCCGCTCGGGGTGCTGCCGGAGCCGAAGTCGCTGCCCCGCGGCTGCATCGCCGCCGGCGACCGCGGCTTCTTCTGCGACTACGCCCTGCAGTACCTGGCCAACGCGGGCATCAGCCGCGAACAGGTGGAGAAGGGCGGTCTGCTGATCAAGACCACCCTCGACCCCGCGGTGCAGGACTCGGTGCACGCCGCCCTGACGGCGACCGCCCGCCCCGACGTCGACGGCGTCGCCGAGGTGATGAACGTCGTGCAGCCCGGCCAGGACCAGCATCGGGTGCTGGCAATGAGCAGCAGCCGCGCCTACGGCCTCAACGGGGCCGTCAACGAAACGGTGCAGCCGCAGCCGTACTCGCTCGTCGGCAACGGCGCAGGCTCGATCTTCAAGGTCTTCACCACCGCGGCCGCGATGGAGAAGGGCCTCGGCACCAACGCGGTCCTGCAGGTTCCGTCGCGGGTCGAGGTGAAGGGGATGGGCAACGGCGGCGCGCGGGGCTGCCCGGCAGCCACGTACTGCGTCGAGAACGCGGGCAAGTACCCGGCCTCGCTGTCGGTGACCGATGCGCTCGCCCAGTCGCCGAACACCGCGTTCGTCAAGCTGATCGAGTCGGTGGGGGTGACCCCGACCGTGGACATGGCGGTGCGGCTCGGCATGCGCTCGTACACGCAGCCCGGCACGTCCGGGTACGGCGACGGCCAGTCGGTCGCCGACATGCAGAAGGAGCAGAACCTCGGCTCGTTCACCCTCGGCCCCACCTGGATCAATCCGCTGGAACTGTCGAACGTCGCCGCGACGCTCGCCTCGCACGGCAAGTGGTGCCCGCCGACGCCGATCGACTCGATCTTCGACCGGCACGGTAAGCCGGTGTCCATCACCCAGCAGGCCTGCGAGCAGGTGGTCGAGCCGGGCCTGGCCGACACCCTCGCGAACGCGATGAGCAAGGACGACAAGCCCGGTGGCACGTCGTTCGCGGCCGCGAATGCAAACGGCTGGACGCTGCCGATGTCCGGCAAGACCGGCACCACCGAGTCGCACATGTCGTCGGCGTTCCTCGGCTTCACGAACAACCTGGCCGCGGCCGTGTACGTCTACGCGGACTCGCCGACACCGCGGGAGATCTGCACCTCGCCGCTGCGCCAGTGCGGCGACGGCAACGTCTTCGGCGGCAACGAACCGGCGCACGCCTGGTTCAAGGCGATGGGACCGATCGTCGACCGGTTCGGTCCGACCGCCCTGCCGCCGATCGACCCGAAGTACCAGCGCGGGTCGCAGAACGCGCAGGTCCCGAACGTCGCGGGCATGAGCGAGGCGCGGGCGACCTCGGCGCTCAAGGCCGCCGGGTTTGGCGTGAACGCGGTGTCCACCGCGGGTGACGGATCGAAGGGCACCGTCCTGAGTTCCTCACCCGCCGGGTCCGCCGTCCCCGGTTCCTCGGTCACGCTGTACGTCAGCGACGGCACGCTGCGGGCCGCCGCCCCGGCCCCGGCATCCCCCGCGCCGGGTCCCGGACCGGCACCGGGTCTCGGTCAGCTTCCGATCCAGCTGCCCAGCCTGCCGGAGCTGTTGCCGCTCCCCCTCCCCCGCTGACCAGCCGCTTCGCGACTGTGCGTGATTCGTACCCCGATGGGGGTACGAATCACGCACAGGCGCGGAGCGCTCACAGCCGGTCCCGGACCGCCTTCGAGACCCGGGAGCCGTCGGCCTTGCCAGCGGCGAGGGCGGTCGCGGCCTTCATGACCTGACCCATCTGCTTCATCCCCGGGCGGGCACCGATCTCCTCGGCGATCTGGGCAATGGCGGTGTCGGCGACGTCCGCCAGCTCGGCGTCGGTGAGTGGGGTCGGGAGATATCCGTCGATGATCTGCGCCTCGGCGCGCTCATTCGCGGCGAGTTCCCCGCGCCCGTTCTCGGTGTAGATCTCGGCGGCCTCCCCGCGCTTCTTCGACTCCTTGGCGAGCACCTTGAGGATATCGTCGTCGCTGAGTTCGCGGGCTTCCTTGCCCGCGACCTCCTCGGTTTGGATCGCGGCGAGGACCATCCGCAGCGTCTGCAGACGCAGGGTGTCCTTGGCCTTCATCGCGGCCGTCATGTCGGCGCGGAGGGTGGCTTTGAGGGTGACTGTGGAGTCGGACATGGTTTCGAACGCTACGCGCCCCGCCCGGCGACGCGCATGTCGATTGCGGGCGCTGCGTATCCTGAAGTGGTGTTTGACAACCCACGCACCGTCCTCCGTGGCACCGCTGCCGGACTCGCGGGTGCCGCGGCCCTCGGCGTCGGCTACGCGTCCCTGATCGAGCGGAACGCCTTCACCCTGCGCGAGGTGACGATGCCGGTGCTCGAACCGGGGTCGTCGTCGCTGCGGGTGCTGCATCTGAGCGATCTGCACATGATGCCGGGGCAGAAGCTCAAGCAGAACTGGCTGCGGGAGCTGGACCGACTCGAACCGGACCTGGTCGTCAACACCGGCGACAACCTGTCGCATCAGCGCGCGGTGCCCGCGGTGGTGCAGTCGCTGGGCAGCCTGCTTGCCCGGCCCGGGCTGTTCGTCTTCGGCAGCAACGACTACTTCGCGCCGAAGCCGAAGAATCCGTTCAAGTACTTCAAGAAGGAGCACAAGCGGACCTTCGGCGAGCCGCTGCCGTGGCAGGACCTGCGTGCCGCGTTCACCGAGCGCGGCTGGCTGGACGTGACGCACACCCGCCGGGAGCTTGAGGTCGCTGGCGTGCGGATCGCGACGGCGGGCGTCGACGATCCGCACCTGAAGCGGGACCGCTACGACACGATCGCGGGGGCCCCGAACCCGGCGGCGAATCTGACGTTGGGGATCACGCATTCCCCCGAACCGCGGGTGCTGGATCGGTTCGCCGACGACGGATACGACCTGGTCCTCGCCGGCCACACGCACGGCGGACAGCTGTGCTTGCCGTTCTACGGCGCGCTGGTGACGAACTGCCAGATCGACCGGTCGCGGGTGAAGGGCCCGTCCCGGTGGGGTGCGCGCATGCAGCTGCACGTGTCGGCCGGAATCGGCACCTCTCCGTACGCGCCTGCGCGGTTCTGCTGCCGCCCCGAGGCGACGCTGCTGACGCTGGTACCGACCGCGGACAAGGACCCCAAACAGGGGGTCCAACCAGGCGTTTCGCGTTCTTCGGCAGTCGTGCGCTAAGCTTTGCTGGCTGCCCGGGAACGGGCGGTCGGTAAGACCGGGGTGTGGCGCAGCTTGGTAGCGCGCTTCGTTCGGGACGAAGAGGTCGTGGGTTCAAATCCCGCCACCCCGACGGTCATTCGAAAGCCTCCATTCGATTCATTCGGATGGAGGCTTTCGTCGTTGGCGGGCCGGTCAGGGAACGCGGGCGGCGCTCGTCGCGGACCAGCGGCCGTTGGTCCGCTCGACCCGGATCGGGTGCCCGAACGCCCGCGAGACGACGTCGGAGTCGAGGACCCGCCCCGCCGGACCCGACGCGACGACCCGCCCCTCGGCGAGGACGAGTGCGTGCGTGGTGGACGTGGGCAGTTCCTCGAGGTGGTGCGTCACGAGCACCGACGCCAGGGCCGGGCGTAGCACTCGCAGGTGCGCGAGGACGTCGAGCAGGATCTCCCGCGCCGCGACGTCGAGTCCGGTGGTCGGCTCGTCGAGCAGCAGCAGGTCCGGTTCGGTGACGAGGGCGCGGGCGATGAGGGCACGACCGCGCTCGCCCTGAGACAGGACGGCCCAGGGACTGGCTGCGCGGGCCCGCAGGCCGAGCGCGCCGATCAGGTCGTCGGTCCGGTCGGATTCGGGGGTGGACGGCGCCCACCGCCTCGGCAGGTCGGCCGATGCATGCAGGCCGGTGAGGACGACGTCCCGGACCGTGAGGTGCGGCTCGATCCGCGACCGCGGATCGACGTGCCCGATGTGGGTGCGCAGCGACCGCATGTCGACCCGGCCAAGCCGGTGCCCGAGGACGTGCACCGTCCCGCGAGTCGGATGTAGCCGGGCACCGCACAGCGCGAGCAGGGTGGACTTGCCTGCACCGTTGGGGCCGAGCAGCGCCCACTGCTCCCCCTCCCGCACCTCGACGTCGACTGCGCCGATCAGGGCCCGCCCCTGCCGGACCACGCTCGCACCTCGCACGGACAACACCACGCCCTCGGCATCCATCACCACGTCCACCTTCCAACTCCTCCGGTTGTCTGACAAGACGGTAGTCGCCGGGCTCCGCGGCGTTCACGGAGCCCCCGCGGAGGTCAGTCCTGATGGATCTGGACGAGATTGCCGCACGTGTCGTCGAAGACCGCGGACGCCCCGGACGGATCGACGGTCGGCTCTCCGGTGAAGCGGACGCCGAGCCCGATCAACCGCTCGTACTCGGCCCGCACATCGGGCACACCGAACACGATGGACGGCAACCCCAGCCCGTACACGCCCTCCCGGTAGGCGGTGGCGACCGGATTGTCGCTCGGCTCGAGGAGCAGCCCGACACCGTCCGGATCCTGCGGCGACTTCACGATGAACAGATTGTGGTCGGGCATCGCGAGCAGTTCCTCGAACCCGAGAGTCGTCGTGTAGAAGTCGAAGGCCGACGCCGGGTCGATGACGTGAATGCCGCACATCTTGATTCGCATGATGCCGAGGCTATCGGTGCCCGACCCGACCCGCAGGACTCCCGGACGCCCCTCGGCGCCAGCGGGATCGCCGGGGCCGTGTCGGTGCGCGCGAGCATAGTGGGGCCTCCGGACCGACCCGAGGAGCAGCCGATCACCGCCGTCTCGTCCCGACGCCGCCGCACCGTCCTGGTGTCGCTGTCGGCGTGCCTGACGCTGCTGCCCGGTGCCTGCTCCGCGCCTGCCGATCGGCCGCCGGGCGGTGCCGCGATCTCCGCGCCTGCCGCCTCTCCGGCGCACGCGCTGACTCTGCTGTCGAGGTTGCCGGTGCAGGGTCGCGCACCCGCCACCGGCTACGACCGGGAGGCATTCGGTCAGGCGTGGAGCGACGACGTGACGGTCGAGGGCGGACACAACGGTTGCGATACCCGCAACGATGTGCTGCGCCGCGATCTGACGGCGGTCGTCACCCGCGGGCGGAGCCGCGGCTGCAAGGTCACGTCCGGGGTGCTGTTCGACGAGTACACCGGCGAGACACACGAATTCACGTCCGGCCGTGACACCTCACCCCTGGTGCAGATCGACCATGTGGTGTCGCTGTCGAACGCCTGGCAGACGGGTGCGCGACAGCTCGACGAGGCGAGGAGGGCCGCCTTCGCGAACGACCCGCTGAACCTGCAGGCGGTCGGCGCCGAGGTGAATCGAGAGAAGGGGAACGGCGATGCGGCCAGCTGGCTCCCACCCCGAAAGGCCTACCGCTGCATGTACCTTGCCCGTCAGGTGGCGGTGAAGGCGCGGTACGCACTGTGGGTGACGCCTGCCGAGCACGACGCCATGCGCCGGGAGCTGGTCGGCTGCGCACCGGGATAGCGCCTTCGGCCCGACGATTATCTCGAAACCGCAACGGACTCGCGGCCCCGCTGGCATGCTGCTGTGAATTTCGCCCAGCCCAGGCCCATCGGATCGCACCGACGGGGCACAAGGAGTCTCGATGTCCACACCGAGTGCACGGCGCATCGCCGTGCCGATCACCTCCGCCGCGGTCGTCGCGGGCATGGTGTTTACCGCGGCACCGGCAGGTGCCGCACCCACCACGACACCGTTCACCAACGCCTGCCAGGCCAGCGCAACCCTCACGGTGCACAAGACGGCAGCGACCTCGATGACCGTCGATGCGCCCGCCTCGGTGGACGTCGGGCAGACGTTCACCTATCGGATCCAGCCCGGCGGCTCGTCGTATCCGGACAGCGAGTCCGGCGCGACCACCACGAACATCTCGCGACTCAAGGTCGACTACGAGATCCCCGCGAACGCCACCTTCGTCAGCGCCGCCGTGGTCCCGGGCACCGGCGTGAACATCGACGGGGTCGCCCCGAGCGTGTTGCGAGTCAACACCTCCGGCGTCGCGGACGCCGCGGGCAGCATCCTGCGCCTGTCGGGCGACAACCAGGTCATCGCCAACGGCGCGAACAACAGCACCAACAGCGAGGGCGGGATCCGCGCGCCGAAGCTGAAGAAGGATCTCAACGGCAACGGCACCGGCGGCGACAGCTGGTTCCGGCTCCCCGCCGTCGACGTCACAGTCACCGCGAGCGGGGCGGGCACCATCACCCCGAAGGTCCGCACGGCCGGTAGCGCCGCGGCGTACAACAACAACGAGAACTACTACTCGTTCCTGCCGCGCGCGACGTTCTGGGGGAGCACACAGTGGGCTCCGACGCGGTGCACGCCGCGTGACGGACAGTCGGCGGGGCTCAATGCGGGTGCAGGGGCGCTGGCCACCATCACCGTCAACGACCCCGGCCCGGTGATCGTCGACTCGACCACCACGCTGACCGTCCCCGGGACCGCCAAGACCGGGGCCGCGGTGGACCTCACCGCAACGGTTACCCCCGCCGGTGCTGGCGGAACCGTCGAATTCAAGGACGGTGCAACGTCCCTCGGCACCGCCCCCGTCGACGCTGGCAGCGCAACCCTGCGCCACACCTTCACCGCCGATGGCACCCGGAGCATCACCGCCGTCTACTCCGGCGACGCCGGGCACAACGGGTCCACCTCGGCCGCACGCACCATCGAGGTATCCACCGACCCGGTGATCGTCGACACCACCACCGCGGTGAACGTCCCCGCCACCGCCAAGACCGGCGCCGCGGTGACCCTGACCGCGTCCCTTACCCCGAACACGGCGACCGGGACCGTCGAATTCAAGGACGGTGCAACGCCTCTCGGCACCGCCCCGGTCGCGGCCGGCGTTGCGACGCTGACCCACACCTTCACCACCGACGGCGACCACACCATCACCGCCGTCTACTCCGGCGACGCCACCCACACCCCGTCGACCTCGGCCCCGGGCACCGTCGAGGTCTCGACCGACATCGTCGTCGTGGACTCCACCACCACCGTGGCCGTGCCCGCGACCGCCGCGGTGGGTGCCGCCGTCGACCTCAAGGCGATCGTGAGCCCGAACGCCGCCACCGGCACGGTCGAGTTCCGGGACGGCACCGAGGTGATCGGCTCCGCTCCGGTCGTTGACGGTGTTGCGACCCTGAGCCACACCTTCACCACCGACGGCGACCACACCATCACCGCCGTCTACTCCGGTGACAGCACCCACAACCCGTCGACCGCGGCCGCCGAGACGGTGCGCGTCTCCGGATCCGGTGAACCGGGCACCCCGGGCGGCGGGTTCGGCTCGCTGGAGAACCTCTTCAGCTCGTAGGCCCTCCCGATGACGAACGCCCCCACCGCGCGGTGGGGGCGTTCGTCGTCGGCGGGTACGGGCACGGAACCCGGTTCAGGACACGGCAACCCGATCGGTCAGCGCGATCACGTCGGTCCGCATCGTCGCGGGGTCGACGTCGGGGGTCGGCTCCGTGACGTACACCTCGACCAACCCGCCCGCCCGCAGCGGCACCTCGGCGGCGTGCACCGCGGTCATGAGCCTCTCCCAGGCGGTCGCCAACGTGTCGTAGGGGCCAAGATGCGAGAACGCGGCCGCCGGGCCGGCGGGGACGACCCTGCCCGTGACGTCGCCCGCGGGCGTGCTGAGTGGGTCGGCGAGCGGCCGGGCGATCGGGAACCCGATCTCGATGTCGAAGACCTGCGACGGGTCGCCGTGGTAGATCGCAACCGCGGGACCGGTCGGGGTCACCGCCCCGCTGGCGATCAGCGCGCCGAGTGCCCGGAATCCGGCGTCGAACAGCGTCGGAAGATCGGTCACGGAGACGGCGTCGTGGCGGAGTACGGCGACCTGCGTCTCGTCGAGATCGAGCCAGGTGACGTCGGTGTGCGGCCGAGCGGGAACGAGGGGGGACATCTCGGGACCTCCTGGGTGGGCCGGGCAGGACGGTGAATGCCGGTGCCGGTCCAGGGTAGATCGGGGAGCCGACACGGCGGCGCCGCCCGATCCGCGGGGGCATGATGGTGTTGAGCACTACGAGGGGAGGCGGCCGTGGAGACCGTGTTGTTTTTCCTGTTCGCGTGCGTCGCATATTGGTGGTCGAACTGGTGACGCCGCCTCGATGATCGAGACCGTGTCGCTCAGGCCCGGCAGGACGGGCACACGCCCCAGAACACGACTTCGGCCTCGTCGATCGCAAAACCGTGCGCGTTCGAGGGCTCCAGGCAGGGCGCGTGTCCCACTGCGCAGTCCACGTCGACGACGGTTCCGCACGCCCGGCACACCAGGTGATGGTGGTTGTCGCCGGTGCGCGTCTCGAACAGTGCGGGTGAGCCCGCCGGCTCGATGCGACGAACGAGTCCGGCCTTCACGCAGGCCTTGAGGACGTCGTAGACGGCCTGGGTGGACACCGATCCGAGATCCGCGCGGACCTCGGCGGCGACACCATCCGCATCGGTGTGCGGCCGGGCGGCGACCGCGTTGAGAACGGCGACCCGTGGCGCGGTCACCCGGAGACCCGCCGAGCGCAGCAGGGCGCGCGGGTCTGCATGGGGGTCGGCGTCGCGCATGGCCCCAGTATCGGGTGCATTTCTGGAATAAGTCAAGAAAACCCTCCCCGCCGCGGGTAGCGGGGACCGCGGCGAACGGTCCCCGCTACCGGGGGTACATCAGGCGTCGAGGGCGGCGAGGGCCTTCGTGACACCCTCCCCGTACGCCGGATCGCACTTGGTGCAGTTGTCGATGTGCCGCTTGATGATCTGCGGGTCGACGCCGTGGATGTTGCGGGCGGTGTTGTCGAACAACGCCTGCTTCTGCTCGGCGTTCATCAGGTTGAACAGCGCCCGGGGCTGCGAGTAGTAGTCGTCGTCGTCCGCTCGGTAGTCGAACCGGTCGGCGACCGCGCCGACCGCCTGCGCGGGCTCGCGGTACTGCGACTGCTCCTGCCACTTGCCGTACGAGTTCGGCTCGTAGTGCAGCGAGCTGCCGTGGTTGCCGTCCACCCGCATGGCGCCGTCCCGGTGGAAGTTCGCCACCGGGCAGCGGGGCGCGTTGACCGGGATCTGGAAGTTGTTGACGCCCAGCCGGTATCGCTGTGCGTCACCGTAGGAGAACAGGCGACCCTGCAGCATCCGGTCCGGCGAGAAACTGATTCCGGGCACCACGTGTGCGGGGTTGAAGGCGGCCTGCTCGACCTCCGCGAAGTAGTTGTCGGGGTTGCGGTTGAGCTCCCACTCGCCGACCTCGATCAGGGGGTAGTCGCCCTTCGGCCATACCTTGGTCAGGTCGAACGGGTGGTACGGCACCTTCTCCGCGTCGGCCTCCGGCATGATCTGCACCATCAGCTTCCACTTCGGGAACTCGCCGCGCTCGATCGCCTCGTACAGGTCGCGCTGGTGACTCTCCCGGTCCTGGCCGACGAGCTCGGTCGCCTGGGCATCGGTCAAATTCTCGATGCCCTGCTGGCAGCGGTGATGGAACTTGACCCAGTACCGCTCGCCCGCGGCATTGATGAAACTGAAGGTGTGCGAACCGAATCCGTGCATCGTGCGGTAGGAGGCGGGGATACCGCGGTCGCTCATCACGATGGTGACCTGGTGCAGCGCCTCGGGAAGATTGGTCCAGAAGTCCCAGTTGTTGTTGGCGCTGCGCATGTTGGTGCGCGGGTCCCGCTTGACCGCGTGGTTGAGGTCCGGGAACTTGAGCGGGTCGCGGAAGAAGAACACCGGGGTGTTGTTGCCGACGAGGTCCCAGTTGCCCTCCTCGGTGTAGAACTTGACCGCGAAGCCGCGGATGTCCCGTTCGGCGTCGGCGGCGCCGCGCTCTCCCGCGACGGTCGAGAACCGCGCGAACAGCTCGGTCTTCTTGCCGACCTCGGAGAAGATCTTCGCCGAGGTGTACTGCGTGATGTCGTTCGTGACGGTGAAGGTGCCGAACGCGCCGGAGCCCTTCGCGTGCATGCGCCGCTCCGGGATGACCTCCCGGTCGAAGTGGGCGAGCTTCTCGAGGAACCAGACGTCCTGCAGCAGCTGCGGACCGCGGGGTCCGGCGGTGGCGACGTTCTGGTTGTCCGGTACCGGCGCGCCGACCGCGGTAGTCAGGGTGGTGTCGGTGGACTTCGGGTCTGTGCTCATGAAGTGATCCCTTCGCTGTTCTCCGCACTCTCGGCGCGGTGGTCGTTCTGCTCTGGACCTCGGTTGAACCCGGCGGTGACCTGCCGCGGGGGCTGAGGCCGCGGCGGGGTTGGGAACCCGATCACCTCCCCCACTGCAACACCTTTTCTGGAATTAGTCAAGAAAAGGCGGCGGCGGGTCCACCGACAGCTTCCCCCTCGCGGCCCCGGGCGCCGGGGAGGCGAGCGGCGTGTTGCGGGCGGACGCCCCCACCCGGACGGGGCCGACCTCATCCGGCGAGGGTGACGCCCGCGACCCGCCGGCTTCCTAGGATCGACGCCATGTCCACCGAGCGAATCAAGGTTGTCACCGCCATCGTCGTCGTCGCCCTGGTCCTGACCGCGGCCCCGATCCTCGTCGCCATCCTGTTCTGAATCGGCCCGGCCATCGAATCTCCGGGGAACGCGCAAGGGCGGCGGCCGCGATGATGAAATCCACGAAGCTCTCCGTCGCGTTGGCACGGGAAGCCCTCGAAGTCCAGAAGCAGTCGGCACAGGGATGGATGCGGCGCACCGCACCGGGCCGAACCGTCAGCCGGGTGATCAGGGGGCTGATCGACATCGAACTGGGTGATCGATCCATGACGCTCGCCGCGCAGGAGTTCACCTCGGTGCTGCCGGTGATCATCGCGATCGGCACGATCGGCAACCTCGGCGCCGTCTCGGAATCCCTGTCCGACCAGCTCGGCATCGACCCGGGCGCCCTGACCACGGTCACCCGAATCACGGCCGACACCGTCGAGTCGAGTCCCCCGACCTTCGCCGCGTTCGGCCTGATCGGCGTGCTCATGGTGCTGCTCAGCGGCACCTCCTTCGCGCGGGCACTCGGCCGGGTGTACGGGAGGGTCTGGGGGGTGCCGCCGCTGACGATCCGCGGGTGGTGGCGCTGGGTTGCCGTGCTGATCGCGGTCGCCAGCGCCATCGGCCTGCTCGGGTGGGTGCGCAACATCGACTCGGTCGACTGGATCGGGCCGCCGCTGGCGGTGGCCGGGTCCGCGACCGTCTGGTTCCTGCTCTGGTCCGCGGTCCCGTACCTGCTCACCGAGGGGAGGCTGGCCGGTCGGGTGCTGTGGGCGACGGCGGGCGCCTCGTCGGCGGGGCTGACCGTGTTGGGAATCGCGGGCGCGGTCTACCTGCCGCTCGCCTCCTCCTCTGCGTCCCAGAAGTTCGGCGAACTCGGCCTGGTGTTCACGGCGATCACCTGGCTGTTCATCCAGTCCGGGGTCGTTGTCGCGGCGACCGTGGTCGTGAAGGCCCTCGCCCTCGACGAGGGGGTCGTCGGCAGGTTGCTGCGCGGCCCGGAGCCCCCAGCCGCCGACGACGCCGCGCGCCGGTTCCTTCCCGACCCCGAGCGCACCGGCTAGCGTGCAGGCATGACCGACCTGCCTCCGAGGTTCGCTCCGGCTGCCACCGTCACCGAGGCGCAGCGCCTGCTCGACCACGGCGCCCCCGAGGAGGCGGCGACGCTGCTCGCCGGGGCCGCGGCGTCGGCGCCCGACGACGAACTCGAACTGTGGCAGGGTCTGGCGCTGCTGACCGAGGGACTCACGCAGGTGACGCGTCGCGACAACGACGCCGCGGCGAGGTCCTTGCGCCGCGGCGCCGATCTGCTCGGTGCGCACACCGCGAACCCGCCGCACGCCCTCGACGTCCCCGGCCTGATCGCGTGGGCGGAGCACCTGGTGACCGAGCTCGACGAGCCCGCGGCATCCGCCCGGCCGGACCGGCCCCCGGTCCCCCGCCTCCGGCTCCCCTGACCCGCGGTCAGCGTCCGACCAGTTGCGCGACCACGACGAAGTTGTCGTCGGTCGGCTCCCCGTCCCGGACGTCGCAGTTGGCCAGGATTAACCGGCCAGCCACCGGGGCGCGCAGCTCGTGCTCACCGAGCAGCGACCCCTTCGGCAGCGGCCCGACCGTCTCGACGGCGTACTCGAGCACACCCGACGGCGTGCGCAGCAGCACGCGGTCCCCCGGTTCGACCACGCGCAGTGCGCGAAACGGCGCCTCGCGGCGAGAGTAGTTGTGCCCCACCACGACCGCGGTCTGCGTCGACGCACTCCCCGGCATCCCGCTCTCGGCCCACCACACCGGACGCTCGTCGACCGGATCGAGTCGCTGCCCGTCCCGCCACAGCGGGTCGGGGTGCAGCGCGCTGCTCAGATAGGTCATCCCGGCCCCGCTGCGCAGCTCGATGTGGTTCGGTTCGGCGGGCGCGACGAACGGCGCCGGTGCGGCCGCGTCGATCTGCGGCCGTACCGGCGCGCGTTCGGGCGGGTCGATGCCCTGCCCCCCGCACGCGAGGAGCAGGCACGACAGCCCCACCGCGAGCAGGACGCCGAACCTACGCGGCGGTGTCGGCACCGCCGCCCTGCCGTCGACGCCAGGCGATCGCACCGGCGGCCCCCGCCGCACCCGCGAGGCCGAGACCGAGCACGATCGGCAGGGCGGAGCCGGACCCGTCCGCGGAGTCGCCGAGCGCGAGATCGACCGGAGGAAGTCCACCGCCGAGGGCCGTCGCCCCGGAGGCATCGGTGGTGAGGTAGTCGACGACCTCGAACGCGCCCGCGGTGTTGCGGAACCCGACGAGCTTGACGCCGGTCTTCTCGACGACGGCGATGTTGTCGCCGACCTGGGTGACCCCGGTACCGGGCGTGGTGGTGTCACCGATGACGACATCGGTGTCGCCGAGGTCGGTCCCCGCGGCGATGTCCTCGGCGGCCTGCTTCTTCAGGTCCTCGACTGCCTTCGTCGCGCTGTCCGACTCCGCCTGCGCCGCCTCGGCCGCCGTGGCGGCCTCGTCTGCCTTCGCCTTCGCCTCATCGGCCGCGGCCTGTGCCTGCTCGGCAGCCACGTACAGCTCCTGCGCCTTCGCGGCGGCGGCGTCGGCCGTGGTGGCCTTCTCCGCGGCGGCCTTGCTGGCGGCGTCGGCGGCGGCCCGCTTGTCGGTGGCGGTCTCGCCCGCGGCGGCCGCCTCCTGACCGGCTAGGTCCGCGGCAGCCCTCGCCTCGTCGGCGGCGTCCTGCGCGGCCTTTGCCTCGGCGGCGGCATCCTGCGCGGCCTTCGTCGCGGCGTCGGCGGTGGTGGTGGCGTCGGCGGCGGTCTGCTCCGCGGCCTTGGCCGCCTCTTCCGCTGCGGCGGCGGTCTTCTCGGCGGCGACGGCCTTCGTTCGAAGCAACTCGGCCTCGTGCTCCGCCTTGGCCGCTTCCCAGGCAGCGGCCATGGCCTTGCCGATCTTCCCCTTCTTCACCGCGGTCTCGGCTTCCTGCCACTTCGCGTCGGCCAGCTTCTTCTTCGTGTCCACGTCCGCCTGGGCAGCGGCGGCGGCGGACTTCTTCTGGTCCGCGTCCGCCCGCGCGGCGTCGGCAGCGGCCCGCTCCGCGGAGCCGTCGGGGGTGCCCTCCGCGGCCTTCGCCAGCTCGTCGGCGGTCTTCTTCGCCTCGTCGGCGGCGGCCTGGGCGTCCGCGGCCGCCTGCTCGGCCGTCGCCAGCGCGGCGTTCGCGTCGGTCGCCGCCCGCTCGGCCGTGACCGCTTCCTCCTCCGCGGCCGTCGCCTGCTCCTGCGCCCGGTTCGCCTCGACGGCGGCCTTCGTCGCCTCGACACTGGCCTTGGTCATCGCCTCGGTGGCCGCGGCGGCCTCCTTCGCGGCGACGGCCGAGGCGTCCCCCGACGTCGCGGCCTCGGCGGCGGCCTTCTTCGCTGCCTCGGCGGCGGCCTTCGCCTTGGCCTCTGCCTCGGCGATGGCGGCGTCGTCGACGGCCGTCCCAGCGCTCCCGGTCGCCCCGCCGGTGCTGCCGGTCCCCCCGCCGCTACCTACGCTGCCCGTTCCTGCCGAGCCCGCGGTCCCCGCGCCGCCCTGTTGCAGGTCCCCGCCCGACTGCTGCCCGCCGGACTGCTGATCACCGGACTGCGGCTGGTCGCCCGGCTGCGACTGATCGCCCGGCTGCGACTGATCGGCTGGCTGCGGCTGGTCGCCGGATCCAGACTCGTTCGTGGTCCCGGCGTCCCCCGCGGAGGCACCATCGGTGTTGCTGGTCTGTGTGGTCTGTTCTGGGCCGCTGCCCTCCACCGGCTCCTGCGCCCACCCCATGGCTGGCGCGCTCACCGCCACGCCGAGCGCCACCGTCGCGGCCGCCGCCACGGTCCGAATCCGGTGTGCCCCTGCCGTCGAACGACGTGTCATGTCCCCACCTTCCGGCCTTCCTGCTGAAGGCTGCGGTCCCCCCGACGGCGTGTGCGCCGGGCCGGTCATCGCCCTCATGCGAAAACCCCGGCAGCCGAACGACTCCGGGGCGGCATTGCCCCCGCCATGCATTTCGCATTGGACGAGCATTACGTCGGCAGTGGTCGCACAGGTGTTACTCAGGCAACACCTGTCACAGCCGAAGGACCACGTCATGGAGCTGGGATTCGATCGTTCGACGGACACCCGGAAACGCACGTTCCCCGATGCCGCGTCGGGTCACCTGAGGTGAGCCGACGCGGCATCGGGGAACGGAGTAGAGGCTGGCGTGTCGGACTAGCCGACGAGCAGCTCCGCGATCTGAATGGTGTTCAGCGCGGCACCCTTACGGAGATTGTCGCCGCACACGAACAGCGCGAGGCCGCGGCCTCCGGGGACACCCGGATCCTGACGGATGCGACCGACCAGCGACGGGTCCTTGCCCGCGGCGGCCAGCGGGGTCGGCACCTCCACCAGCTCGACGCCGGGCGCGTCGGCGAGCAGTTCCTTCGCCCGCTCCACCGACAGCGGGTTGCCGAACTCGGCGTTGATCGACAGCGAGTGCCCGGTCACCACCGGGACGCGGACGCAGGTGCCGCTGACCAGCAGATCCGGAACGCCGAGGATCTTGCGGGACTCGTTGCGCAGCTTCTGGTCCTCGTCGGTCTCGCCGCTGCCGTCCTCGACGAGCGCGCCTGCGAGCGGGATGACGTCGAAGGCGATCGGCGCGACGTACTTGTTCGGTGCAGGGAAATCGACGGAGGAACCGTCGTGGACGAGCTTCTCCGCGTTGTCGACGACCGCGCGGACCTGGCCGACGAGCTCCTCGACACCGGCAAGACCGCTGCCGGACACCGCCTGGTAGCTGGACACGATCATCCGCTGCAGGCCCGCCTCGTCGTGCAGCACCTTGAGCACCGGCATCGCGGCCATCGTGGTGCAGTTCGGGTTGGCGATGATGCCCTTCGGCGGGTTCTTCGCCTCCTCCGGGTTCACCTCGCTGACCACGAGCGGGACCTCGGGGTCCTTGCGCCACGCGGACGAGTTGTCGATGACGGTGGCGCCAGCGGCGGCGAACCGGGGGGCCTGCGCACGCGACAGCGTCGCACCGGCCGAGAACAGCGCGATGTCGATGCCCTTGAGGTCCTCGTCGGAAACCGCGGCGGCGTCCTCGACGACGATGTCCTTGCCGCGGAACGGCAGCGTGGTTCCCGCGGACCGGGCGGACGCGAAGAACCGCACCGTGTCGGCGGGGAAGTTGCGCTCCTCCAGGAGGGTGCGCATGACCGCGCCGACCTGTCCGGTGGCGCCGACGACAGCGATGGTCAGTGCCATGGGGTTACCGTCCCGTTCCTGCGTGGACGACGGCCTCTTCGTCGCCGCCCAGATCGAATGCCTTGTGGATCGCGCGCACCGCGTCGTCGAGGTCGCCCTCGTCGACGAGCACCGAGATCCGGATCTCCGAGGTCGAGATCAGATCGATGTTGATGCCCGCCTCCGCGAGCGCCTCGCAGAAGGTGGCGGTGACGCCGGGGTGGCTCTTCATGCCGGCACCGACGAGGGACACCTTGCCGATCGCCTCGTTGGACAGGATCTCGGAGAACCCGATCTCGCCCTGCAGCTCCGTCAGCTTCGCGACGGCGGCGGGCAGGTCGGTCTGCGGCAGCGTGAAGGTGATGTCGGTCTTGCCCGTGTCCACCTTCGAGATGTTCTGCAACACCATGTCGATGTTGATCTCGGTCTCCGCGACGGCGCGGAACACCTTGGCCGCGTACCCCGGAACGTCGGGCAGGCCGACGACGGTGACCTTGGCCTCCGAGCGGTCGTGTGCGACGCCGGTGAGGATGGCTTCTTCCACGGGAATGTCCTCCATCGATCCGGACACCATGGTGCCGGGCTTGGTGGTGTACGAGGAGCGGACGTGCACGGGCACGTTGTAGCGGCGGGCGTACTCGACGCAGCGCAGCATCAGGACCTTCGCCCCGCATGCCGCCATCTCCAGCATCTCCTCGAAGGAGACGGTGTCGAGCCGCTGCGCGTCGGACACGATCCGCGGGTCGGCGGTGTAGATGCCGTCGACGTCGGTGTAGATCTCGCAGACATCCGCCTTGAGCGCCGCGGCGAGGGCGACCGCGGTGGTGTCGGAGCCGCCGCGCCCGAGGGTGGTGACGTCCTTGCTGTCCTGGCTGACGCCCTGGAAGCCGGCGACCAGCACGATCGACCCGCGGTCGAGCGCGTCGCGAACGCGTCCCGGGGTGACGTCGATGATCTTCGCGTTGCCGTGCGCGCCGGTGGTGATGACGCCAGCCTGCGAGCCGGTGAACGACCGGGCCTCCTCGCCGAGGCCGTGAATAGCCATCGCGACGAGGGCGTTGGAAATCCGCTCACCCGACGTCAGGAGCATGTCCATCTCGCGGGCCGGGGGGGTGCCGCACACCTGCTGCGCAAGATCCAGCAGTTCGTCCGTGGTGTCACCCATCGCGGACACGACGACGACGACGTCGTTGCCCGCGCGTTTGGTCTCCACGATCCGTTCGGCGACACGTCGGATGCGTTCGGCGGATGCCACCGAGGATCCGCCGTACTTCTGGACGACGAGCGCCACGCCAATCAACCTCCGGGTTTGGGGTCCGTTGTAGGAAGTCCGATGGTCAAGCTTACCGACGGGGTCGGCGCCGCCCGCACCCAGCCGTGCCGCCGACGTCACGCCGCTGCGCGGGGGCCGTTTCCCCGCCACGATTAACCCGCTGAACATTGCCCGACGGATGCGCGTGCGTGCGGTGCAGGAGCGCATCGGGGTGGCCGCTGGCGGCACTGCTCGGCGGTGCCGCGCAGTACCCGCTGCCGCTGCTCTCGCCAAGGCGTACCCGACCGGGTCGGTGAGCTGGACCGGCCTGCGTCACCGCGACAGCAACTCCGCCAGGTCCGCCGGAATCGGCATCGGGGTCCGGAGGCCGGCGGCGACACGGCCGGTGTTGCCGTCCGGAAAGCGGCCAGCCAGCGATCCGGGTGCGGCGACGGCGATCCGCAGCACCTGCCCCAGCGCTTCGCGTCGGTCGCGTTGGCGCACGGCGAGGACGAACATGGCGACGTGGTTGCAGGTGTGCAGCCACGGATCCGGCTGGGAGGCGATGTGGGCCCGCTCCAGGTGCCGCCACCGCGTCTGGGCGGTCGTTGCCCCCCTCGCCGCGGCCATCTCCCCGCGGTACACGGCGCGCGCGGTCTCGGTCATTCGCGTCATCGAATCGATCCCCTCGGTGGTCGGGTCAGCAGCATTCGCCGGTGTCGGCGTCCGGGCAGCAGCTCGGGTCGACGGCGAGCACCAGCCCGAGCAGGTCATCGAGGGCGTGACCGATCCGGGGGTCGGCCAGTTCGTACCGACTGCGCCGACCCTCAGGAACGGCCGTCACCAGTCCGCAGCCGCGCAGGCAGGCGAGGTGGTTGGACAGGATCTGCCGCGACACCCCGAGCTCGTCGGCCAGCTGGGACGGGTACCCGGGCCCGGAGCGCAGACCCAACAGGATTCGGGCCCGCGTCGCATCCGAGAGGGCGTGCCCGAATCGGGCGAGGGCGTCATGCTGCGTCGGGATCACCACGCAGCAATAGTACATCTGTTTCTGAATTCAGCAATCGATGTACTAATTGGTTGGTCCCCGGACTCAGCCGTGGAGCGGGTGTCGGAGGGATCGGCGAGACTGGGCGCCATGAGGGTGGTGCTGACGCCGGGACGCGACCGGGTGGTCGCGATCCGCACCGGCGACGACGGCACCGCGACCGGCACCCCGGCGGAGTTCCCGGACGCCGCCGCGGCGGTCCGGGCGCTCGAGCCGGAGCGCCCGCGCTGGGTGTGGCCCGACACGGCGAGGGTGTATCCGGAGGTGCTGCGGGCGGGTCTGCGGGTCGACCGCTGCCACGACCTCGCCCTGACCGGCGCAATCCTGGGAACCCGCGACGGGCGACCGGTACACCCGAGTGCGCCTCCGGCGGATACCCGCCCCGCCCTGTTCGACGCCGCCCCGCCGGTGGACCCGGCGGCGGCACTGGCCGAGCACGCCGATCAGCTCGCGCGGATCGGCACGGATGCCCGCCTGCGCCTGCTGGTTGCGGCGGAATCGGCGGGCGCGCTGGCCGGAGCGGAAATGGGCCATGCCGGGTTGCCGTTCTCCACCGCCGCCCATCTGCGACTGCTGGAGGCCGCGCTCGGGCCCCGCGTCCCCGGGGAGGTCCTCCCCGTACGCCTGCGGGAGGCGGCCGACGAGGTCAGCGCCGCGTTCGGCAGGCGGGTGAACCCGGCATCGCAGCAGGAGGTGGTGGGGGCCTTCGCCCGCGACGGTGTCGACCTCTCGTCCACCCGGGCGTGGGTGCTGCGTGAGGTGGACCACCCGGCGACGGCGCCGTTGCTGCGGTACCGGGACCTGGCGAAGCTGCACTCCGCAAACGGCTGGGGGTGGCTCGACGCCTGGGTGCGCGGCGACCGGTTCCGCCCGGTGTACGTGCCGGGCGGGGTGGTGACTGGACGCTGGGCCAGCCGCGGTGGCGGCGCCCTGCAGATTCCGAAACCGGTGCGCGCCAGTGTGATCGCCGACCCCGGGCACACGCTGGTCATCGCCGACGCCGGGCAGCTCGAACCGCGCATCCTGGCCGCGATGTCCGGCGACCCGCGGATGGTCGCCGCCGCCGGGGCCGACGACCTGTATGCCCCGGTCGCCGCGGAGGTGTTCGACGGCGACCGCGCGAAGGCGAAGGTCGCCATCCTCGGGGTGCTGTACGGTGCCACCGCAGGTGAGGCGAAATACCTTCTCACCTTGCTGCGCAGGAGATTTCCCGCGGCGGTGCGCTACGTCGAGGAGGCGGCTCGGGCCGGTGAACGCGGCGAGGTGGTGCACTCGTGGCTGGGCCGGGCCTGCCCCCCGCCCGACGACAATTGGTGGTCGCGCGGCGATGCGCACGCGCGCGGCCGGTTCACCCGGAACTTCGTGGTGCAGGCCACCGCCGCGGAGTGGGCACTGTGCCTGCTCGCCGAACTCCGCCGCCGGCTGGCCGAGGTACCCGACGCGGAACTGGTGTTCTTCCAGCACGACGAGGTGGTGGTGCACTGCCGTGACGCGGCGGCGGCGACCGGGTATGTCCTCGACGCGACGGCGGCCGCGACCCGACTCCTGTTCGGCGACACCGCCGTCCGCTTCCCGATGGATGTCGCCGTACGCGACTGCTACGCGGACCCCGCACCGGCGGGCTGAGCGCCCCGCATGTCACCCCGGTTCACGGTCGGTGCGTCCGACGGGCGGGTCGTGAGCCAGAACCCACCCGCACGCAGTCCGCCCGGAACGCGGCCCAGTCCCACGCCTCGACGAACTCCCTGCCCGCGGTCACGCCGCTCTCGTAGAGGGCGGCCGACTTTGCGGCGTCGATCCGGAAGTCGATCGGACTGACGCTGCCGGACGGAACGAACACGGTCCGCCGCACCGTGCACGGATCGTCGACGTAGGCGGCGTCCTGATTCCCGAACAGGATGCCGACCGCGGCGATCCCCAACGCGAGACCGAGCGAGAGCGGCCCCCGCACCGGGTGGGTCGGCGGGACACCCGGCGGTGCCGACAACCGGATCCCGAACGTGGGCCAGCGGGCCGCGCCCCGTTCCCGGTCGAACAGGTCGATCGGGAAGTTGGCAAGCAGTCCGCCGTCCACCCACGTCGCGCCGCGGACCCGCACCGGAGCGAACAGGAACGGGATCGCCGACGACGCCCGGACCGCCCGCGCCACCGGGAACTCGTCGGCCTCGACCCCGTATGCGGGCAGATCCCACGGGATCCGGACCAGGCGGCGGCGGGACAGATCGGTCGCCGCAACCACCAGCGCCCACCCGTGTCGCTCCGACACGTCGCCGGTGCGGAGATCACCGAACGTGCGCACCCCGAGATCGTCGAGGATGCCACCGAGGAACTTCTCAAGGTAGTCGCCCTGGTACACACCGTCGGTGGTGACCAGCGAAAGCACGCCGCCGACCAGCGGGATCTTGCCCAGCAGGGTGGTGTCCTCGAACTTGCGGTAGTCGATCCCCGCGATGATCTCGCGCAGCGCGGTCAGCGGCTCCCCGGCCCGCTGCAACGCCGCCGCGAGTGCCGCGACGATCGCGCCTGCGCTGGATCCGGCGATCCGGGGGAAGCTGTACCCCGCCTCGGCGAGCGCGTCCACGGCACCGACCAGCCCGATGCCGCGTACCCCGCCGCCCTCGCACACCAGGTCGGCTCGCAGCTCCGCCGTCATGACTCCAAGTTAGGGGCCGCCGGGGGAACCGGCAACGGCGATCACAGCAACGCGGTCAGGCCCCGGATCGTGAAGAGCAGGCCGAATCCGAGGAACACCGCAACCCCGAGTTCCTTGTTGCGGCCGACCATCCAGCCCTTCGCCGCGTCGAGGACCCGCCTGGCCCGGTCACCGAGCAGCAGGTACGCGCCGACCGGGATCAGGAAGTCGAGCATTGCGGCCAGGAGCAGCAGCGCGGTGCCGATCAATGCCTGCGGCCAGGTGGAGCCGTAGCTGGCGATGATGCTCATGCCCGACAGCATGATGAACAGGTTCGGGTTGAGGTTGGCCAGCACCAGACCGAGCAGGAAGGACCGCCGCGGTGTCGCCGATTCGAGTTCGACCATCCACTTCGGCTTCTCCGCACCCAGCTTCTTCCGCTGCGACAGTTGCACCAGCCCGACGGCGAGGAACAGCAGACCGATGACAAGGCCGATCCAGTGTGACACCGTCCGCGAGGTGGCCGACGGATCACCCGCGCCGCCGAGGAGGGCGGCGCCCCCGATCGCCGTGTACACGAACAGGAAGGCGGCCGCGAAGCTCAGCGCATTGCGGATCGCGTTGTCCGACTGCAGTAGCAGGATGCACCCCGCGATCGCGGCGGGGGTGATGATAAGCCCGATCATCTCCGGCACCAACAGTGCGATCAGGTCACCCATCTCACTCCTCCTGAGAACCGGACGGGCCCCCCGGCCCGTCGGCATCGGACCGGCGGGCGCGGCGGACCAGGCGACTCTCGGCGTCCGCGAGCGCGCGCATGGTGGATTCACCGAGAACCGGTGTCGCGCTGAACACCTCCAGCGCGATACCCTGACTGTCCAGGCGTTCGGCGTCCCACATCTCGAGCACCTCGGGCGCCAGACCGCTCAGGTACAACCTGCCACCGACCGCGTCGAGGCGACCCGCGTACTCGGCGATCACCTTGAAAAAGGTGGCGCCCAATGTCGTTCGACCCCGCAACCGCAGAATCACCTCCGGCGAATCCGCGGCGCCCGGGTCGGGCAGCTGCACCTGGAGCGTCCGCGCACCCGCGTAGAAGAGGCTGCCGTACACGTCGAGGATCATCACCTCACGGTCCCCCAACTCCGTCGGCACCGGCGCCTCCGCCAACCGCCCGTCCGCATCCAGTTCGAGTCGCACCACCCGCAGGTCCACGGCTTCCTGGTTGAGCTGCAGCAACAGCGACAGCGCGACGCCGATCCCGACCGCCGCGGTCACCGGAAGCAGCAGCGTCGCAACGAAGGTGGTGACGAGCGCGATGATCGACGTCGGGCCGCTCGAGATGATCGACCGGATCTGGGCGGGCCGGATCGAGCCGATTCCCGCGACAATCAGCACCGCGGCCAGCGTCGGCATCGGGACCTTCCCGACCAGGCCGGAAAAGAGCACCAGAATCACCAGCATCCAGATCCCGGAGAACACCGCCCCCCACCGCCCCTTCGCCCCGGCGGCGTCGTTGACCGCGGTCTGCCCGACCGACCCGCCGACCGGCATCCCCCCGAACAGGCTGGACGCGAGGTTCCCGACGCCCTGCGCGGAGAAGTCCTGGTCGGGCAGCGACCGGGAGCCGTCGCGGTTCGGGGCGGCCTCCGCGACACCGGCGCCCTGCACCAGAATGATGGCCGCGACCGCGAACCCGCCGCCGACCAGTGACGCCGACAGCAGGCCCAGATCTGGGATCTGCGGCATCGGGAACCCGGTGGGGATCGCGCCGCCGTCAGCGACCCGCGCGACGCCGTCCCACCCGAGCACGACCACCAGCACACACGGGATCACAAGGGCAACAAGTGAACCGAACAGCGCGACGCGGGTCCTGGCGAGCACGACCAGCAGCAGCAGCGCGAGCACACCGGTAGCCAGGGACGGCCAGTCGATCCGCGTCGGGTTGGTGATCAGGTCGGCAGCCTTGGCGAGCGCGACGGATCCGGACACCGACGCCCCGGTCAGATCCGACAGCTGGCCGAGCACGATGTTGACGGCGATGCCGGTGAGGAACCCGGTCATCACCGAATGCGATACGAACCGGGTGTACCGGCCGAGCCGAAGCAACGCGGCGGCGACCATCACCGCGCCAGCGATCAGGGTGAGCAGGACCAGGGCGTCGGCGCGATCCGACTCGGGCACATCGGCGATCGCCGAACCGGCAGCAAGCGCGGAGGCGCCGGTCGTGGTGACCACCATCAGCTTGGTGCTGGTCTGCATCCCGCCGAACAGCGGCCCGGCGAAGCTGGCGTACAGGCCGTGCACCGGGCTGACGCCAGCCAGCACCCCGGACGCCATCCCGTCCGGAACGCTGGCGATCGCGCCGGGCAGCCCGGCGATCAGGTCATTCTTGAGATGTCTGCGTTCCGGCATCCGATCGCGGATCCACCCGCGAACGGCTCGACGAGTCGACCTCATGGACTTCAGCCTCCGCTCGCGCATCCGGTTGCCCGATCGGCACGCGCGCTCACCGTCTCGGCTCCGACAGCAACTCGATCATGGGCACGGTGGCCCGTCCTCCGAATCGGCTGCGGCTCCCGGCATTCCATCGTTGACATGCTTCTCGCATGAGACCACGAACGCGTGTATGGCGTCCCGGATCGCGCCGTTGCGCGCCGACGACCATTGTGTCGATCTCATCTCACCGTCCATTGGCTCACCGCCCGTCGGGATTCCATATCGTGACTGCCCAGATGACCACGACGTCGAGGGCGATAATCACGAAGGCCCAGGCCGGGTAGTAGGGCAGCCAGAGGAAGTTCGTGAACAACGACACCGCAACGAAGGTGACCGCCGCGACCCGCCCCCACATGCTGCCCTTCATCAGTCCCAATGCCGAGATCACCTGGACCACTCCCAATGTCAGGTGAATCCAGCCCCAGGCCACGACGTCGAGCGCATAGGTGTAGTCGACCCCGACTACGAGGTGCCGGTCGCCAGCAATCGCCGAAATTCCCTGGCACATCGACAGGACGCCCACGGTCAGTAGGAGTACCGCTGCTCCGAGCGAGGTGCCCGCCGCGAATCCCTGGTGGTCCGGACGTTCCACGGTCGCGCGGGTAGTGGTCATCGGTTCTCCCTCCAGCCTCCGGGCGGCACGTTCCCCGAGGGGGCGGACAGCGCCTCGTCCACCGTGCCGAACACCGCGAGCCGTTCACCCGCACGCGTGACGTCGGCGAGGACGTCCCGAACCTGCCCGATGTCGTGTGCGATGCGCAGTTCGATCCCGTCACGCCGCAGTGCGGCCTGTAGCTGCACCAGCATCTCTGCGGCGCTGACGTCGATGTATGGCGAGGTTTCCGCGTCGATCACCACGACCCGCGTTGCCTCGGTGCAGCGCCGCGAGACGGTGTCCTTCACGAAGTCGGCATTCGCGAAGAACAGGCCGCCCTCGACCCGCACGACGACGGCGCCCGCGGGGCTCGTTGCGTTGGGGTGACGCTCGACGTCCACCCACACCGAGCCCTCCTGCCCGAGGTCGGCAACGTGCGGGCGCGAGTTGCGGTACAGCAGCAGCAACATCGACACCGCGATCCCGATGACCAGTCCGGGCAGCGTGTCGAACAGCAGCACACCGAGCAGTGCGGCGAGCGCGCCGAGGAAGTCGGCCCGCGCGGCGAGCCCGTAGATGGTGCCGAGCTGGCGGGACCACACCCGATACAGGCGCCGCAGCGCCGCGATGTCGACCAGTTCGATCACCGCGGCGATGACGACCGCGGCCAACGTGGCCTCGGGCAGCTGCTCGAACAGTCCGGTCAGAAAGAGCAGGGTGAGCACGGTGAGCACCGCCACCACCAGCCCGCTGACCTGAGTTTTTGCCCCGGCAGCGCCGTTAACCGCGGTCTTGGACAGGCTGCCATTGACGACCATGCCCGAGCTGAGCCCGGAGCCGAGGTTCGCGGCGCCGAGACCGAGCAGTTCACGGTTCGCGTCGATCTCGTATCCGGCCCTCGCCGCGTACGTCTTCGCGGCGCCGAGGCCCTCCGCGAAACCGATCAGCAGCACACCGAATGCGGGGCCCGCGAGGTCGTAGTAGTCATGCCACGCGGCTCCCTCCGGCAGTCCGAGCGATGGCAGCCCGGACTCGATGTGACCGACGATGTCGACGCCGTGCTCGTCGAGCGAGAACACTGCGACGGCCAGGATGCTGAGCAATACCACCACCAGCGAGCCGGGCACGAGGGGAAGCCACCGCTTGAGCACCAGCACCAGCACCAGGCTGACGACACCGACCGCGAGCGTCGGCCACTGGGTGTCGCCGAGGTGGGTCAGCACACCCCACGACTGTTCGAAGAAGTCGCCGTCGGCCTTGTCGATACCGAACAGCTTGGGCACCTGGCCGACGATGATGGTTAACGCCAAACCGACGATGAAGCCCTTCAGCACCGGCTCGGAGATGTACGACGCCGCGAACCCGAGACGGCACAGTCCGGCCAGCAGACCGGCGATCCCGGTCAAGATCGCCAACACCGCCGACAGCGCCAGGTAGTGCCCGCCGTCGCCACCGGCGACCGGGGCGATGATCGCGGCGGACAACGCGGCAGTCGCCGACATCGGTCCGACCACGAGGTGCCGGGAGCTGCCCAGTGCCGCATACAGGATCAGCGCTGGAATCGCCGCGTACAGGCCGACGACCGGGGTGACACCAGCAATCGTGGCGTAGGCGAGGCTCTCCGGGATCAGCACCGCCCAGACCGTCAGGCCGGCAGCGATGTCCGGTCGCAGCCACTTCCGGTTGTAGCCGTCCAACGAGGCGAACAGCCACCACCCCCGGTGGGCGGCAGTCTTCGCGGCACCACGATCCATCGACATCACCTCAGCAGTCCCGAAACTTGCGGCGCGTCCGATAGTGGCCGGAACTCCTGGCCGTCGCTTCACCTCCGAAGGATGAGGCGATGCGTTGAATGGGGGTTCATGTGTCATCCGCCGCCGCGGACTCGACCATGAACCCCCATTCAATGCGAGCCGCTCAGTCGCGCGGCCGGAGCCGGGCGTTCGGCAGCATCGGCGCCGGGATCGTCTCGCCCCACTCACCGGGGAACGGGCCGAACCGGCCATCCGCCGCCGCGGGCCGGTTGTCGCGTTCGCTCTGCCAGTCCGCCCGGAACCCGGCGACCTCGTCGTGGCTGCGGCCGACGAAGTTCCACCACATCACGATCTGCTCGCCGAGCGGTTCGCCGCCGAGCAGCAGCAGCCGCACCGGACCGTCACCGGCGGCAACGAGGTCCACCTCCGAGGCGCCCGCGGGCAGGTGCACCAACTGCCCGATGGTCGCGGCGACGCCCGCCACCTCGACCGACCCGCTGTCGACCAGGACGCCGTGCTCGAACGATCCGTCGAGCGGCACCCGCAGTGTCTGCCCGGGCCGGAGCGTCAACTCGGCGCCCAGCAGCGGCGTGAAGGTCCGCACCGGCGACGCGGTCCCGAACAGGCTGCCGAGGAACACCACCGCCTGCGCGCCCTCGACGTCGAGCACCGGCGGCGCGTAGTGCTCGAAAGCTGGTGCGGTGAAACGATGTTCGTCCGGCAGCGCGACCCACAACTGGACGCCATGCAGGATGGCCGTGTCGGGGGTGGAGTACTCGGAGTGCGCGATCCCGGATCCCGCGGTCATCAGGTTGACCTCCCTTGGCCGGACGATCGCGTGCGCGCCGGTGGTGTCCCGATGCTCAATCTCGCCGCTGAATACCCAGGACACCGTCTGCAACCCGGTGTGCGGATGCCCGGCGACCCGCATGCCGCCACTGCGGCGGACATCGTCGGGGCCGTAGTGGTCCAGGAAGCACCACGCCCCGATCAGGGTCTGGCCGCGCTGCGGCAGCGATCGGCGCACGGTCATCGCACGCGCGCCGCCGAGCGGCACCTCCCGGTAGTCGAGCAGCCGCGGCGCGGTGCCGTCACGACTCGCGCAGACGACCTCGTCCGGGCGGGCCTCGAGATTGCTCATGGGACCGGTCCTCTCGATCGACGGCGCTGAGCCGAGCGTAGCGGCGCGCGCGCCACACCGACATCAAACGCCCCGGCAAGCGCGCCCGACAGCGGGTTCGCCGACTGGTTGCGCGCCCGCCCAGACCTGCGGAGTTGGCCGCAGCGAACGCCGAATACCAGTGGATCACCGACGCTTTCGACGCACCCGAGCGAACCCTTCGTTCACCACGAGTTCACTGATCCCACTACCCATCGATAATAACGATCCGCTGCAATTCGAATCTCATTTCGGCAACAGCCGGTGGTGTCGCGCGTCGTTCCGCCGCGCGGAACCGGACCATCCGACCTAGTCTTCGTGAGGCGACAGCGACGAAGGTCGATATCGCGGTGCCCACCTGCGTGCGCACCGCGGTCGCCCCGCGAGGACCTGGAGGGGAGACCAAAGGGATGACCGACGCACCGTGGAACCACCACCGCACCCGACCGCCGCTGCACGCGCGACCGCCGCAGCGCAGGCCGCGGCTGATCGAGTCGCTCAGCCACGCGATGACCACCCCGGACTCGGCGCCGGTCACCGTCGCGATGGTCAGCGGGCCCGTCGGATCAGGCAAGTCGACCCTGCTCGCGAACTGGGCCGACGCGGTCTCACACCGGACGAACCCGCCCCGACTCGCGTGGCTCACCGTCGAGGCCTGCGACAACGGTCGCGCCGCGTTCGGCTCCGCCGCGCTGGCCGCACTGCACGCCATCGGCGACGCCGAGATCACCGCCGCGCTACCTGCCCTCCCTGGTCCCGACGACCCCGGCTTCTCCGCCGCGGCAGCCGCCGTCCTCGGCGAACTGGGCGTGCCGATCGTGATGGTTCTCGACGATGTGCACCTGCTGCACGACCCGGACACCCTCGAGGACCTCGCGTCGTTCCTGCGCTGGGCGCCACCGACCCTGCGCACGGTGCTGTCCGGACGGTTCGAACCCCCGGTTGCCCTGCACCGCCTGCGGCTCGACGGGCGGGTCCTCGACATCGGGCCCCACGATCTCGCGTTCACCGACGACGAGGCGGCGGCACTGCTCGCCGAGCACGACGTGCGACTGGCCCCGGAGGATCTCGCTGTCGTCCAGGACCGCACCCACGGCTGGGCCGCCGCCCTGCGTCTTGCCGCGATCTCGCTCGCCCACCACGATGACCACACGACGATGATCGCCGACTTCAGCGGCGACAACCGCGTCGTGGCCGACTATCTCGTCGACGAGGTGCTGGACCGACTCGATCCCGACACCCGCGACTTCCTCGTCGAAACCTCGATTCCGGACGCATTCAACGCCGAACTCGCCGAATCACTGTCCCGAAACCCGAACGCCCACCGGGTGATCGACATGCTTGGGCGGGAGAACCTGCTCGTCGAACCGGTCGCGGGTGCCCCCGGCTGGTACCGCTACCACCCGCTGCTCCGGGAGTACCTGCGGGCGGAGGCGTCCCGGCGCGGCCGCCGCGCCGTCGCCGACCTCGAACGCGTTGCGTCCCAATGGTTTGCCGCGTCCGGCGCGGATGCCCGGTCGCTGGAGCATGCCCTGCATGCGGGCGACGACGAGGCCCTGCTGAGGTTGCTGTCGGGGCTCGGGTTCGGTGCGGTGCTCCGGGGTCACGCTGACACCGTGACCGGGGTGCTCGATCGGGCCACCCGCCGGGTACGGTCGGCCCCGATCGCCCAACTGGTCAGGGCCGCCGCCGAACTCGACCGGGGCAACGAGGCCGCCGCGGCGTCGACGCTCGCCGCCCGCGCGGC
The DNA here is from genome assembly GCF_042719255.1 of Rhodococcus sp. NPDC058532. Taxonomy (NCBI): domain Bacteria; kingdom Bacillati; phylum Actinomycetota; class Actinomycetes; order Mycobacteriales; family Nocardiaceae; genus Rhodococcus; species Rhodococcus sp. NPDC058532. The sequence continues at coordinate 186,698 of NZ_JBHXNU010000007.1, read as the reverse complement.
CACCCCGGCACTCCGAGGCGCCGAGAGGCGTCTCGAACGGGCGCTGCGGCTTCGACTCGCCCTGCGCAGGGGTGGGATCGAGCGGACGCTGGACACCCTGCAACGGGAAGCGGGCACCCCGTGCGGTGAACCCGACGTCGACGCCTACGCCACCATCGCGGAGGGCAGCGCCGAACTGTGCCTCGGCCGTCTCGACGACGCCGAGCAGCACCTGCACGACGGGCTCGACACCGCGCGTTCGTCCCGCGCACCCGCCCTCGAACTCGAGGCGACGATGGCCCTGGCCGCGGTCGCGGCGTGCCGGTGCCGCCCCTCCGAGATCGTCCGACTGCACCGTGACGGCGCCGCGCTCGCCCGCACCCACGGCCTCACCGACAGCGTCGACTTCCGGCTGCTCGACCTGCTCGCGGTGTGGGGCCGAACGCTGCGCCTGGACGCCGATCCCGCCGACCTGGCCGCCCGCTGCGTTCCCGAGCTGACCGGTGCCCCGAACCCGACGGTGGCGTCGGCGGTGTCCTGCCTGGCCGCGGTCCTCGCCCCCGGCGGAACCGACGGCCACCCGACCCGGGGCACCGACGCACGCGACCAGTTCCTGCTCGCGCACCGCCGCCCGCTGCCCCCCGGCGTGACCGCACTGATGGCCCCGGCCGTGCATCGCGCGCTGCTGGACTCCGGTCAGTCGAACGGGCTCCCCGACGTGGTCGGTCAGCTCACCGCGGGCCGGTGGCCGTCCGCCGGCGACGCCGCGGTGATCGCCGCCCTGCACGATCTGCACCGCCGACGTCCGGACTCCGCCCGCTCCCAGCTCGCCCCCGTCCTCACCGGCGCGACCCCCTGCACCGCGGTGACCACGATGATCCGCGCCTGGCTCGCCGAGGCCGCGATCGCGGACGGCAAGAACCAGTCGATCGCGGTTCGGGACGCGCTGCTTGAGGCCGTGATCCTCGCCGAGCCGGAGTCGTTGGTGCTTCCGTTCGCCGAGGCGGGCCCCGGGATCCGCGACCTGCTCGGCCGTCACCGTGGCCGTTTCGGCAGCCATGAGGACTTCGTCGGCCACATCCTGTCCCGGATACCGGCGGAGGCCGCCGCCCCGAACCCGCTCACCGCGCGGGAGATGGAACTGCTCCTGGAACTGCCCTCGTGGCGGACCGCGGAACAGATCGCGGCCGACCTGTTCGTCTCGGTGAACACGGTCAAGACGCACCTGCGCGGCATCTACCGCAAGCTGGAGGTCGGTTCCCGACGGGACGCGATCACCACGGCACGCGGGCTCGGGCTGCTGTGACCCGGCATCTCATCACCCGCGGGTGAGGCGCAGCGCGCGGCCACTGGGGACAGTGGGAGAAGAGGATTCACCCACTCCCCCGCTCCGCCCCTAGGAGGCCGCGACCGTGACACAGCCCCGGCACAGGCGGACCCGCTACGAATTCCTGCTGCGGGGCGAGCTGTCCGAACGCGCGCTTGCCGCGTTCCCGGAACTGGCGCGCTCGCACGGCACCGGGGACTACACCCGGCTCTATGGCCCGATCGAGGACGACGGGGCGCTGCGCGCGATGCTCGCGCGCTTCGACACGCTCGGCCTGACGGTCGTCGAGATGCGGCAGCTCCCCGACTGATATCGCCACCGGAAATGCGGAACGGACCCCCGCGGTCGCGGAGGTCCGTTCGTCGGTGTCTGGCGGTCAGCCGACCTGCGAGTGGTTGGTCGACCCGGTGAAGCTGAGATCGGTGAGGTTCCCGAGGTCGATCAGCGGTCCGCCGCCCAGATCGAGCGAACCGCCGGCGCTGCCGCCCCCGGTGGTGATCGCACCGGCCAGGTCGGCGCCGGTCGCGCCAGCGAAGTTCGCGCCGAGGATCTTGGCCTCGTGGAACTTGGCGCCGGTCAGCTTGGCGTTCACCAGCGTCGCGTCGGTGAGATCCGCGCTGACCAGGGTGGCCTGCTCGAGATTCGCGCCCTCCAGGTTCGCGCCGGAGGCGTGGGCGAGGTAGAGGTTCGCCTGGGACAGGTTCGCGTTCTCGAGCTTCGCGCCCTCGAGATTCGCGCCGAGCAGGTTCGCGCCGGACAGGTTCGCGTAGGACAGGTCGACGCCCTCGAGGTCGGCACCCTGCAGGGTCGCGCCGGGGCAATTGGTGAACTTGGCCGCCGTCGGGGTCGACACGATCGTGCACCCGCCGACGATGGTGTCCGCGGAGGCCACCGGCGCCGCCACGGCCAGTCCGGCCGCGATCAGACCCGCTCCCGCGGCCACCGCGCCGAGGCGGGCAGCGATCCGGTGTCGTCCTCTGTTCAGTACCGCCATGACGCTCTCGCTTCCAAGAGAAATCCCTGACAGGGGGCCGAATCCGCCCTGACCGGGACACACTAACGAAACGGTCACGGCCGCGTGGAGGATTCGTAAAACAAGCGTCCAGCAACGGCGCGAGCTGCCGCCGGGGCGGGTCGACACGCTGCCGGTCACCCGGCGCACCGAACCGGCGTGCGGGTAGACTGCCGTTCATGCAGCGGGCGCTCCTCCTTAACTGCCGCGACGGGGTCTGATCCAGACCGGCTCCCGTCGCGGGGTTCAGTCGCGCCGGTCGATTCACCTTTTGGACTACCCGTCCCCTCATTTCGGAGATTCGTCAATGTCACCCGCCGACGCCTTTACTTCCGGTTCGCGCACCATCACGCCGCCGTCCAAGCCCGCGCCCGCCGATCAGCCCGCGTGGAACACCCAGAAGAACTCCTCGATGCCGACCTACCGGTACCGGCCGTTCGCGGAGGAGGTCGAGGAGGTCACCCTCGCCGACCGCACCTGGCCCGACCGGGTCATCGACCGGGCGCCGCAGTGGTGCGCCGTCGACCTGCGGGACGGCAACCAGGCGCTGATCGACCCGATGAGCCCGGCCCGCAAGCGCCGCATGTTCGACCTGCTGGTCCGGATGGGCTACAAGGAGATCGAGGTCGGCTTCCCGTCCGCGAGCCAGACCGACTTCGACTTCGTCCGCGAGATCATCGAGGACAACGCCATCCCCGACGACGTCACCATCCAGGTGCTGACCCAGTCGCGGCCGGAACTGATCACCCGCACCTTCGAGGCCTGCCAGGGCGCGAAGAACGTGATCGTGCACTTCTACAACTCCACCTCGATCCTGCAGCGCCGGGTCGTGTTCCGCGCCGACAAGGACGCGATCAAGAAGATCGCCACCGACGCGGCCGCGCTGGTGCTCGAGGAGGCCAAGAAGTACCCCGACACCCACTGGCGCTGGGAGTACTCCCCCGAGTCCTACACCGGAACCGAACTGTCGTACGCCAAGGAGGTGTGTGACGCGGTCACCGAGGTGCTCGGCGCGACCCCGCAGAATCCGGTGATCCTGAACCTGCCCGCCACCGTCGAGATGGCGACCCCGAACGTGTACGCCGACTCGATCGAGTGGATGCACCGCAACCTGGCGCGCCGCGACTCGGTGATCCTGTCGCTGCATCCGCACAACGACCGCGGCACCGGGGTCGCGGCGGCCGAGCTGGGCTACCAGGCTGGCGCGGACCGGATCGAGGGCTGCCTGTTCGGCAACGGTGAACGCACCGGCAACGTCTGCCTGGTGACGCTGGGCCTGAACATGTTCACCCGCGGCGTCGACCCGCAGATCGACTTCTCCAACATCGACGAGATCCGCCGCACCGTCGAGTACTGCAACCAGCTGCCCGTCGCCGAGCGGCACCCGTACGGCGGCGACCTGGTGTACACCGCGTTCTCCGGCAGCCACCAGGACGCGATCAACAAGGGTCTCGACGACATGAAGTTCTCGGCGGACGCGCAGGACGCCGACGTCGACGACATTGTCTGGGCGGTGCCGTACCTGCCGATCGACCCGAAGGACGTCGGCCGCACCTATGAGGCCGTGATCCGGGTGAACTCGCAGTCCGGCAAGGGCGGCGTCGCCTACATCATGAAGGCCGACCACGGCCTGGTACTGCCGCGGCGGCTGCAGATCGAGTTCTCCCAGTCCGTGCAGCGCATCACCGACGGTGAGGGCGGTGAGGTGTCCCCGAAGGAGATGTGGGACGTCTTCAACGAGGAGTACCTGGCCCCGATCAACCCGCTGGAGCGGATGCGGCAGAAGGTGACGGCGTCCGAGGTGGACGGCGGCGTCGACGCCATCTCCGTTGTGGTGAAGGTGGACGGCAAGGAGCAGGAGATCGCCGGCTCCGGCAACGGCCCGCTGGCCGCCTTCGTGGACGCGCTCGGCACCATCGGCTTCGACGTGCGGGTGCTCGACTACAGCGAGCACGCGATGTCCGCGGGCGACGACGCGCAGGCCGCCGCCTACGTCGAGGCCGCGGTGACGCTGCCCGACGGGTCGACGAAGGTCGTGTGGGGTGTCGGCATCGCCACCTCGATCACCACCGCATCGCTGCGCGCGCTCGTCTCCGCCGTCAACCGCGCCCACTGAGGCTCCCCACCCCAACGGGTGAAGGGCACTGGCGACCGGCCGGGCCGGTGACCAGTGCCCTTCACCCGTTTTCGGTGGTGTCAGCCGAGCAGCTTCGCCTTCGCCGCGGCGAACTCGTCGTCGGTGAGCACGCCCGAAGCGTGCAGCTTGCCGAGCTGCTCGAGCTTGGCGATGATGTCGTCCTCCGCCGGCGCCGCGGCCGGGGCCGGGGGCTGCTGGTAGGCCTGCTCGGCCGCGGCCTGCTGGGCGTACTGCTGCTGCTGGTAGGCCTGCTCCTGCTGTTGCTGCTGCGCGTACGCCTGCTGCTCGGAGTACTTGCGCTGCGCCCGGCGATCCATCGCGTTGGTGGTGGCCCGCGCGGTGCCCGCGACCACCGCCGTCCGCGCGACGGTGCCGAGCAGTCCGGGACGTCCGACACGTCCAGCCCTGAACACCATGATCTCTCCCTCTCCTAGAGTGCTGCCTCAACCGCGGCGACGATGACGTCGCGCGGGATCTGCACGTGCAATGCGACCTCGCCGCCCGCCGCCCGCGCGCTCGACGCGATCTGCCGCGCCCACGACTCCTCGTAGACGATGATCGCGGCGGAGCTGCCCGGATCCAGCGAGTCCCGCACGATATCGAGGTCCTCGTCGCTGATCAGGGCCTTCGCCTCGATCGACAGGACCTGGAGCCCCACGTCGCCGAGGTCCTCGTCGACGTCGACCTGCGTCACCTTGCCCGCCTCGTCCTTGTGCAGGTAGACGAGGTCGAGCAGTGTCACGTACCCCCGTTCGACGACGTCCTGGAGCGCGGCGATGGTCGCGGCGTCCACCTGGGATCCGGGAAATGCCAACACGACCAGTTCCACCGGACCGATGTTCAGCGTCTCGTCCATGCGCTCAGCCTCCAGGGGTGACCGGCGACACGCCTCACCCTCCGCGGATGAATACCGATCTCACCTGCCACGGGTGAGGCAGGATTCCCCCCGATCACGGATTCTCGTAGCAACACTCGAAACACTCATGTGAATGGAGGAGTCCGATGAACTCTGCCGTCGACTCGTTCTGGGATTTTCTGTGGCTGATCCTCATCACGTTCGCCTTCGTGGCGTACCTGATGCTGCTGTTCTCGATCATCGGGGACCTGTTCCGCGACCACAAGCTGTCCGGCTGGTGGAAGGCGGTGTGGGTGTTCTTCCTGATCTTCCTGCCATTCATCACCGCCCTGATCTACCTGATCGCCCGCGGTGACGGGATGACGAAGCGGTCGCTTGCCGCGGCGCAGCAGATGAAGTCCGAGCAGGACGCCTACATCCGGGACGTGGCTGGCAAGTCACCCGCCGAGCAGATCGCGGACGCCAAGGCGCTGCACGACGCGGGCACCATCACCGACGCGGAGTTCGCGACGCTGAAGGCGAAGGCCCTCGGCTGATCGTCGTCCGTCGACACCACCGCGCCGGTCCGGGCTCCCCCCGGGCCGGCGCGGTCGTCTGTCCACCCCTTGCTAACACATCGGCGGCCACGGGCGACACAAAACAAGACCGAAGAGTACGACCCGTCTAGGAGAGGATTCCTCATGTCCCTGCGTCGCGTCACCGGCATCGCCGCCGCCACTCTCGCCGCCGCCGGCCTCGCCGTCGCCGGAGCCGGAACGGCATCCGCGGAAACCGAGGTGCCGATGACCCGCTGCCTCGGCCTCAGCCCGTACATCGTCGACCAGCCGTACGCACCGGCCCGCCTGTTCCTCACCCAGAGCCTCCCCAACGAGGGGCCGGGGAAGGGCACCCTGCGGCTGCACGACGTCGCGAGCCTGTGGTTCTTCGCGGGCGGGTACCAGTCCGACGTCCGACTGGACTGGCGCAACGTCGACAACGGGAAGACCGGAACCCTCACCGACACCGCGACCGTCGGCACCCCGGGCGGCGATTCCGCGAAATTCTTCCTCGACGCCGGCCCCGGAAAGTACGACCTGACGATGAGCGCCTACAACAAGCACGCGCTGTGGGGCATGCCCACCACGTCCTGCACCGGGTCCGTCACCCTGAACTGACGCCAGGTTCCCACTCGGCCCGGTCGGCCCCGGCCCGCGAACTGTGGCACCTGCCACCGCGGCACCGGCACGACTCCGGGCCTTCCGGGCCGATGTGGAACACTGCGCGCGTGGCAAGTAGCACTCGATTCTCCGCGCGCGGGCGGTTGGCCCTGCGCGCCGCGGCGCTGGCGTCCTGGGCGTCGCAGAAGGCAGGCCGGGGCAAGGGCTCGATGATCGGCGGGCTGATCGCCCTCAAGATCGACCCGACGCTGATGACGCAGCTCGGTCGCGGCAAGCGGACGGTGCTGGTCACCGGCACCAACGGCAAATCGACCACCACCCGGATGACGGCGGCGGCGCTCGCGACCGTCGGCACCGTCGCCACCCAGGCGGACGGCGCGAACATGGACGCGGGCATCGTCGCCGCGCTGAGCGTCGGCCAGGGCGCGGAGCTGGCCGCGATCGAGGTGGACGAGCTGCACACCCCGCACGTCGCGGACGCGCTTGATCCGCAGGCGATCGTGCTGCTCAACCTGAGCCGCGACCAGCTGGACCGGGTCGGCGAGATCAACATGATCGAGCGCAGGCTGCGAGCCGGGCTGGCCGCCCACCCGGACGCGGTGGTGGTCGCGAACTGTGACGACGTGCTGGTCACCTCCGCCGCCTACGACAACCCGAACGTGGTGTGGGTGGCTGCGGGCAGCGGCTGGGCAGGCGACTCGGTCAGCTGCCCCCGCAGCGGTGAGCCGATCGTGTGGGACGCGGACGGGACCTGGCGCAGCACCGGCACCGACTTCGCCCGCCCGACCCCGCGGTGGTGGCTGGACGACGAGAACCTCTACGGGCCGGACGGTCTCGTGATCCCGATGACGCTGACCCTCCCCGGCCGGGCGAACCGCGGCAATGCGGCGCAGGCGGTCGCCGCGGCCGTCGCCCTCGGCGCCGACCCGGTTGCCGCGGTCGCGGCGGCCGCGGGCGTCCGGGAGATCGCGGGCCGGTACGCGGCCGTGCAGGTGGGACCGCACTCGTTGCGGATGCTGCTCGCGAAGAACCCCGCAGGCTGGCAGGAGGCGCTGTCGATGATCGACCACTCCGTCGACGGCCTCGTCATCGCGGTCAACGGCCAGGTGCCGGACGGGGAGGACCTGTCCTGGCTGTGGGACGTCCGGTTCGAGCACTTCGAGGGCGTCAAGGTCGTTGCGTCCGGTGAACGGGCCACCGACCTCGCGGTCCGACTCACCTACGCCGGGGTCGAGCACACCTTGGAGCCGGATCCGCTGCGCGCCATCGCATCCTGCCCCGAGGGTCGGGTCGAGGTGCTGGCCAACTACACCGCCTTCCGGGACCTGAACACGGCGATCGCGAGGAGGACCGAGCATGTCTGAGTCGACCGTGCGGATCGGGTTGGTGCTCCCCGACGTGATGGGCACCTACGGGGACGGCGGCAACGCGCTGATCCTGCGGCAGCGCCTGCGCATGCGCGGCATCGACGCGGAGATCGTCGACATCACCCTGTCGGACCCCGTTCCGGAGTCCCTCGACGTGTATACCCTTGGCGGCGCCGAAGATTCGGCCCAACGGCTCGCGACACGCCACCTCACCCGGTATCCCGGGCTGCAGCGGGCGGCGGAGCGGGGGGCGCCGGTGCTGGCGATCTGCGCGGCGATCCAGGTGCTCGGGCACTGGTACGAGACGTCCGCGGGCGAACGCGTCGACGGGGTGTCGATGCTCGACGTGACCACCTCCCCGCAGCAGACCCGCGCGATCGGCGAGGTGATCACCCGCCCGCTGATCGACGGTCTGAGCGAACCGCTCTCCGGGTTCGAGAACCACCGCGGCGGCACCGTGCTCGGCGCTGCCGCCGCCCCGCTCGGCAAGGTCACCCACGGCGTCGGCAACGGTGTCGGCGACGGGCACGAGGGTGTGGTGCAGGGGTCGGTGATCAGCACCTACATGCACGGTCCCGTGCTGGCGCGGAACCCGGAGCTGGCGGATCTGCTGCTGGCCAGGGCGCTGGGCGTCGACGCGCTCGCGCCGCTGGATCTGCCGGAGGTCGCCCGACTGCGCCGGGAGCGGCTCGCGGCCGGTCGCTGACCGGGCCGACCGCCGGGGGTCGGACGAAGAACCCCGAACAGGGGTTCGGCCGAGAACGTAGCGATTGTTCGCGTTCCCGGCCGGATCTCTGCTTTTCAAGGTTCTTCGAGCCGTTACCGATTCGGTTTTCCTTGATCCGCAAGATTCACGGTACGCCCGGGTCTGCACCGTTGGCAATAGTCCTGACCTGCCATTTCCTGGCCGGACGGCACGCAACGACGGCAGGGTCCGGGGCCGCCCCCCCTGCGGTGGCAGACCCCGGACCCGTCACGTCACTCGCGTGGCGGCTGCACGATCTGAAACTGCGCGCCGAGCGGGTCCGCCACCGACGCGACCCGCCCAAACGGGCTGTCCTCGGCGGGCGCCGTCACCGTCCCGCCGAGCTCAACGACCCGCGCCAGCGCCGCGTCGGTGTCGTCGACGGCGAGGTAGTACCGCCAGAACGAGGGCACCCCCTCGGGCAGGAAGCCGGACGCGTCCATCACGCCTGCGATCTCGTCGCCTGCGACGGTTGCCTGCGAGTACCGGAACTCGTCGGTGTCCCCGATCGAGGTCATCGTCCACCCGAACACCGACTCGTAGAACGGCAGCGCGGCCCGGTAGTCGCGGGACATCGTCTCGAACCAGGCGGGGGTGCCCGGCTCTCCCCAGCGGCCGTACCCGCGGTGCCGATCCGGCTGCCACACCCCGATCACCGCACCTGCCGGGTCGGCGAGGACCGCCATCGTGCCCTGGTCGCCCACCTGCATGGCGGGCATCATCACCTGGGCACCCGCGGCGGCGGCCCGGTCCACGGTGGCCGCGGCGTCGGTGGCCTCCAGATAGACGGTCCACACGTCGCCGTACGGATCGTCCGGCCCCTGCTTCATCATCCCGGCGACCGGCTCACCGTCCTTGCTGAAGATGGCGTACCCGCCGTACTGCGGGTCCTCGTTGGTGTCGCAGGACCACCCGAACAGTCCGCTGTAGAACGGAACGGCGCTGGCGGGATCGGAGGTGAACAGATCGACCCAACAGGGGGAACCGACCTGGGACTGACGTTGAGGCACGTGAGACTCCTATCGCAAGTGTTGCCAAGGACTGGTGCGTGCCCCAAGCTACGTGTCCGCACCGACATGCGGCCCCGGGACGAATCGGCAGTCGGCGGCGGCCTGGGTCAGGCCGCGATTCCGTAGGGGCGCGCGGTCCGCGCATCCCGCAGGGCGGTCCCCCACCAGACGAGCTGGTCGAGCATGTTCGTCGCGGCCGACGTGCACACGGTGGGGTCGATGGGCCTGCCGTCGTCGAACACGGATCCGGCACCGTGGAAGCTCACGCTGTCGCGGACGGTGACGGCATGCAGTTCCGCGAACACCAGGCGAAGCTGTTCGACCGCGCGCAACCCGCCGCCCAGCCCGCCGTACGACACGAATCCCACCGGCTTGGCGCTCCATTCGTCCCGGAACAGGTCGATCGCGTTCTTCAGCGCCGCCGGGAAGCTGTGGTTGTACTCGGGGGTGACGATGACGAAGGCGTCCGCCGCATCGAGTCGGACGCCGAGCCGGGCGTGCGCGGGCGTCCGCTCAGCACCCCAATCCGGATGCACCACAGGAAGTTCGGACTCGGCAAGGTCCACGATGTCGAGGTCGACCGACCCTAACGAGGCGGCGTGCTCGGCGAACCAGGCGGTCACGGTCGGGCCGAAGCGCCCGTCCCTGGTGCTGCCGGTGATGACGGCGATGCGGAGGCGGCGAGTGGTCATGAGCGGTTCTCCTTGATTGAGTCGGACAGGGTCGAGACGACAGTTGCGGGGCGGAGCAGTGCCGCGACGGTGGCCGCGGCGGCCGTGCAGAGCAGGGCGATGACGAGCAGCGCGCTCCGCCACGCCTGGGTGAGGGCGTCGGAAAGGAAGTCGATGTCCGGGCCGTCGAGTTCACCCGACAGCACCCGACTGGCGAGCGGCCCATCCCCGATCCGGGTGCGCAGCATCGTGGCCATCGCCGCACCGAACAGTGCGAGCAGGACGGCATTCGACGCGCCGCGCACGGTGTTGAGCAGTCCGGCGGCCATCCCCACCCGATCGGGCGGGACGAGGGCCATCGCCTGGGCGTCGATGATGCCGATCGCGAGGCCGTTGCCCGCACCGATGGCGACGAGGGGGCCAACAAGTTCGGCGGTGGAGATGCCGGGATGGAGCACGAGCAGCCAGGCGTTTCCCAACGCCAGCGCGACCAGAGCCGCGGTGATGAGCAGTCGCGGCGAGACTCCCCGGTTGACCAGCCGGGCACCGAGCGCGGGGACCGCCATCACCGGGACGGTCAGCATCAGCATGACGGCACCCGCGCGCCCCGGTGCGAGACCGTTCACGCCCTGGAGATAGGTCGGCAGGGAGACGAGGACGGTGGTCGATCCGAGGGCAAGGAGGCCGGAGGCCAAGCACCATGCAACAAACCGCCTGTCCCGCAACAGATCCAGGTCGAGCAGCGGACTCTGGGCTCGCCGCTCGATCGCCACGAACGCAACGAGAAGCGCCGCCCCCAGTCCGAGTTGGCCCAGCACCCGGGGGCTGGCTCCCGCCGCCTCGGACACTTGCGTGACCGCAAGCAGGATCAGACCGAGCCCCCCGACGAGCGTGACGAGTCCGGCGTGGTCCATGCCCGTTGGTGAGTCGGAACGGGACTCCGCGACGACCGCCGCCCCGGCGAGGATCAGCGACCCGAGCACCGCGAAGACGAGGAAGGTTGCCCGCCACCCCACCCCGCCGACCAGCAGGCCCGCGACCGTCGGGCCGATCGCCAGACCCACGCCCGCCGTCGACCCGACGGCGGCGAAGGCTCGAGTCCGCGCCGGACCGTCGAAGGTCGCGGCGAGCAACGCTCCTCCCGCGACCATGATCCCGGCCGCCCCGATGCCGGAGGCCGTCCTCGCCAGGTTGAGAATCCAGATGTTCGGTGCTGCCGCAACGGCGGCCGTGCCGATGACGTAGATCGCGGCACCGACCCGCAGGACTCGGCGGCGCCCGAACCGGTCTGCGAGGGATCCGGCGACCAGCATGGAGCAGGCGGCGGACAGGAAGTAGCCGGTGACGACCCACTGCACCGCACCGCCGGAGGCGTTCAGGTCCGCGGCAATCGACGGCAGCGCGACGGCCGTCCCGGACATCAGCATCGGCCCGATCAGGGAGCCGAGGAGGACGGCGGCAAGGGTGACGCGATGGGCGTCGGGGTGCACCGCGGTGTCGCGGCCGCGCCGGGTGGCTGTTGTGGTCATGACGCCAAAGTACAACGTCCGTTGCATAATTGCAACGGTCGTTGTACTTGCGCTAGGATCATGCCCATGACCAGCGCCAACACCTCGACCACCGCGAGCCGGACCCGACGCTCCGACAAGCGCACCGCGATCCTCCACGCGGCGAGGAAGGTGTTCGGCCGGGACGGCTTCGCCCGCGCCGGAATCGACGTCATCGCCGCGGAGGCGGGGGCGTCCACCCGCACGCTGTACAACCACTTCGACGGCAAGGAGGCGCTGTTCACCGAGACCGTGACGGCCAGCGCGTCCGAGGTCGCCGAGGCGCAGATCGCGATGCTGGACAGGCATCTCGCCGCCGAGACCGACCTCGAGGCCGCCCTGGTTGGGCTCGGCTTCGACCTGGTGACCAGCAGCGTGCGCGACGAGTTCGCCGACCACTTCGCGATCGTGCGGCAAATCAGCGTCGAAGCCGCGCACTTCCCCGCCGCGTCGCTACGGGCGTGGCAGGAGGCGGGCCCGCGACGCGTGCATCGCGCCGTTGCGGCAGGCTTCGAACGCCTGCAGGCCGAGGGCAGGCTTCGGGTGGCCCAACCTGAGCGCACGGCCCGCCACTACCTGGCGCTGATCAACGCGGAGGTGGCCGATCGCACCGCGGTCGACGGGACGCCGCCGGCCGACGCGGACCTGCGCGCGGGGGTCGCGGACGGGGTCCATGCCTTCCTTGTCGGGTACCTGCCGCGCGCGTGAACGGCGTCAGCACCCGCTCGGCGCAGGCTCCCCCCGCAGTCGCGCATCGACCCAGTCGAACGCGCCGGGATTCCCGGTGAGTTCGCCGATGACGTGCTCGCCGGGCACCTGCCGGTACACGGTGGGCACCCCGAGCCCGCACTGCTCGGCAAAGAGGCGCTGGGTGCCGAGCGCCGGAATCCAGAACTCCTGGCCACCGTTGTAGATGTACAGCGGCGTCCCGGACGGCTTGTTCGTCATCTTCAGCTCCGCAAAGATGCCTTGCGCGACAGGCGAACTCAGAACCTGCTTGATGTTGGCGAGCGCCTCGATCGGGATCCCGGGGACGCCGAGCAGCGCCAGCGTCATCACGCATCCGTTCCGCAGCCCGGACGTGCCGACCCGCTCGCCGAGGTCGTTCATCAGGGTCAGGATCTCGGTCCGCTCCCGCGCCACCCCGAGCACTGCGGCCATGAACAGTCCGCCCGCGAGGTTTCCGTTCATCGTGCGCCCGAGCATGTCGTAGTCGGCGGGCACGCCGCCGATCGCGGCGCCAGCGATGTCCGCCGCCAACTCGGGTGCGTACGCGTCGAGCAGCTTGACCGCGCCGCTGGTCGCGATCGCCCCTCCGGAGTAGCCCATCATCGCGAGCTTGCTCGTCCCGAACTCCGCGGGATACAGGGTGCGCATCCCGCGGATCGTGTCGAGGATCGCGTGCCCGGCGACGAACGGTTCACCGTAGGCCATCCGCGGACCCTCGTGGTCGGGGATGAGCACCGCGTACCCGCGTTCCTCCGCCTTCGCCGTCACCGGCCGCAGCAGCTCGAACGGATTCGTCGACGGCGTGATCCCATGTGCGAGTGTGTACGACGGCGTGCAGTCGCGGCCAAGACCGTTGATCGGGACGTTGTTGACCAGTACCGGACGCGGGCCGGGACCAGCCCACGGGGTGGCGGGCACCACCAGCGTCGCGGTCGCGAAGGACGGGGCCCCGTGCGCGTCGGTGGTCTTGACCTTGAACTGCCGCACCTCGCGGACCGGACCGCGCAGGAGCTGCGACGCCACCGCGGTGACGTCCCGCGTCTCGATGACCTGCCCGTTGGCCATCCCGGGCAGCCCGGGCGGGTAGTCGTCGAAGAATGGGTCGCCGATCGGCGAGGGCAGCACCGCCTGCCACAGCGCGTCCAGGTCCGGATAGGGCGGGTTCGGTGCCGGGACGACGGCGTCGACCAGCGGCGGCAGAACCGATCCCAGCGGGGACCGGGCCAGCGACCCCGTGCCCATCGACCCGGTGATCAGGGTGGTGCCGTTCAGCGGTTGCCCGTCCGACCCGGTGCCGTCGGTGAGCGACCCCGTGCCGACGGACCCCTCACCGCCTGCGCTGCCACTGGACTGGGCAACGGCGGTGCCGCCACCGACCACGACCGTCACCGCAAGGGTGGTGACCCACAGTCGAACCAAGAAGCCCCCGTGCCGGATGCGCATGGCGGCACGCTAGCACCGCCGGGGTGAGCTGTCGCGGCGGTGGGAACACGCGTACTCGGTGTCGACACTTAGGTTTTCGAACTCACGATCCGGCTCCCGAAGGCCGACAACCGCGCCCACCCGGGGGTGAGACGCGGTTGTCGGTGTCGGTCCGTCGGTTCGACGGAGGTCAGGAAACGGTGACGGGCTCCTTCGGAGCGGCGGGGAGCACGCTCTTGATCACCTCGGGCTCGATCGTTGCGTCCGTCGAACCTTGCTCGGCGGCAGTGGGTTCGATGATCGCCTGCTCCTTCTGCGCGTAGTGGAAGTGCGGGCGGCGGTGACCGAGGAACGAACCGCACCACGACATCACCGCGACGTACCGGTTGCGGAAGCCGACCAGGTAGACCATGTGCACGGCGAGCCACAGCACCCAGGCGACGACCCCGGTGAGCTCGATGCTCTTGACCTTGGTGACGGCCCGGAACCGGTTGATGATCGCCATGCTGCCCTTATCGCGGAACGCGAAGGGGGTGCCGCGCTTGGTCTTCCCGAGGATCGTTCGGGCGACGTGGCGACCGCCCTGCATGGCGACCGGGGACTGCCCGGGCAGATTGTTCAGCGAGGTCATGTCGCCGACCGCGAAGATGTCGGCTCGCCCGCCGACCGTGAGATCCGGGTTGACCAGCAGCCGGCCCGCGCGGTCGGTCTCGCAGCCGGTGGCCTCGGCGAGCACGCGGGCAAAGTCGTTGGCCTGCACGCCCGCCGACCAGATAACGGTCTCTGCGGTCCGCCGGACGCCCTCCTGCTCGCCGTGCGCCTTGAGGGTGGCCCCGTGATCGTCGATGTCGGTGACGAGCGTATTGAGCACCACCTCGACGCCGGACTTCTCGAGCGACGCCTTGGTGTATTCGCTGAGCTTGCCACCGTAGGCGGGCATCGCGACCCCGGCGCCCTCGACGAGGGTGACGGTGACGTCGGCTGCGGTGATTCCGCGGATCGACTGCTCGAAGTAGCGACCCGCCAGCTCCTTGATCTGGCCCGCGAGCTCGACGCCGGTTGCACCGGCACCGATCACGATGAAGCTGAGCAGGTTCTTGCGGCGCTCGAGGTCGCTGGTGGTGTGCGCCTCCTCGAAGCAGCGGACGATCTGGTCGCGCAGCCGCTCCGCGTCGCGCACCGTCTTGAGTGCGTAGGTGACCTTCGAGAACTCATCGCGACCGAAGTACGACTGGCGGGCGCCGGTCGCGGCGACGAGCGAGTCGTAGCCGAGGGTGTGCCGTTCGCCAGCCGCCTCGTAGACGAGCTCCTTGGCCGCGGCGTCGACGCCGACGACCCGGCCGAGCCGGACGTCGGCCGTGGGGTACTTGGCGAGGATGGCCCGCACCGACGGTGCGATCTCGCCCGGGGCGAGGACGCCGGTCGCCACCTGGTACAGCAGGGGCTGGAAGAGGTGCTCGGTGGTCTCGGAGATCAGCACGAAGGGCTTACCCGCCTTGGCCAGCTTCTTCGCCGCCGCAAGGGCACCGAATCCCGACCCAACGATGACGACCTCGGTCCGGTCCTTCACTGCCTCACCCACGAGAAACCTCCTGCTGAATCAACGCTGAATCAGTTCAGATAGCCACGCTAGGTACTTACCCCGGCGGGCCGCCAGGATCCTGGACCATTCGCAATTCAGTTATCGCGTTTGCTCATAAGTAGGATGGTCGGGTGGACTTCCGGCAGCTTCGCTACTTCCTCGCGGTGAGCGAGGAGCTCAGCTTCAGCCGCGCCGCGACGAAGTGCTTCATCTCGCAGTCCGCGATCAGCCATCAGATCGCCAAGCTCGAACACGAACTCGGCACCACGCTCTTCGACCGGTCCACTCGGGTGGTGCGGACCACCCCTGCCGGCTCCCGCCTGGTCCCGATCGCCCAGCAGGTGCTGGCGCTGGAGACCCAGGCACTCGCGGTCGCCAAGGAACCGCGCAACCGGATCCGGATCACCGCGAACATGACCTTCGCACCCCAGAGCCTCGACGCGATCGCCGAGGTGCGCGCCCGCTACCCCGACCTCGACATCGAGTTCGTCATCAAGCGGTTCACCGAGCGGATCGACGCGGTCGCGTCCGGTGACGCCGACATCGCGCTGATCCGCGGGACCGCGGACCGGCCGGGCCTGTCGGCGATCCCGCTCGGCATCGAGGACCTGATGATCGTGACCTCGAGCGAGCATCCGCTGTCGGCGTTCTCCTCCGTCGAACTGGGCGAACTGGCGCCGTACCCGCTGCTGCTGCCGCCGCGGAGCAGTCAGGTGCTGATCCACTCCGTCATCGAGAACGCCTTCGTGGAGGCGGGACGCCGCCCGCGATTCGGCCCGCCCATCGCCCGCGACCACACCGCGATCCTCGACGTCATCAACAATCCCCGGGCCTGGACCGTGCTCTACGCGGGCACGGTGTCGGGCAGCGCGCCACGCACCGGACTGCAGGTGATGCGGGAGGCACAGGGCCGGCTGCAGGTCCCGGTGTGCGGCGTCGTGCGCAGCGGCGAAAACCTCTCCCCCGCAATGGTGTTGCTGGTTGACGCGCTGCGTCACACGATGCCGGGCAACCCCGACGCGGCCGAGCAGGCGTGACCGCCGCCGCCGGGTGCGACGGCGGCGGAGTCACATGGTGCGCCTGCCGGACAGTGCCCGCCCGAGGGTCAGCTCGTCGGCGAACTCCAGGTCGCCGCCCATCGGCAATCCGGACGCGAGCCGGGTGACGGTTAGACCGGGGAAGTCCCGCAGCATCCGCACCAGATAGGTCGCGGTCGCCTCCCCCTCGGTGTTCGGGTCGGTGGCGATGATCACCTCGGCGACATCGACGCCGTCCTCCTGATTGCCGATGCGCGCCAACAACTCCCGAATACGAAGCTGGTCGGGCCCGACCCCGCTGAGCGGATCCAGTGCACCGCCAAGAACGTGGTAGCGCCCACGGAACTCGCGGGTGCGCTCGATCGCCTGCACATCCTTCGGCTCCTCGACCACACAGATGATGGTGCGATCGCGTCGCTCGTCGGAGCAGATCCGGCACCGCTCCTTGTCGGACACCGTCCCGCACACGATGCAGAACTGCACGCCGTCGCGCACCCGCTGGAGTGCGTTCTGCAGCCGCTCGATCTCCGGCGGCTCGACGCCGAGCAGATGGAACGCGATGCGCTGCGCACTCTTCGGCCCGACACCCGGCAGCTTGCCGAGTTCGTCGATCAGATCCTGGACCGGACCCTCGTACACGCTCCGCCTCGCTAGAAGGGAAGTCCGGGCATGCCGCCCGCGAGGGGGCCGAGCTTGCCAGCCGCGATCTCCTGCGCCTTGCCCGCCGCGTCCGCGATGGCACCGATCACCAGGTCCTGCAGTGTTTCCACGTCGTCCGGGTCGACGACCTTCGGGTCGATCGCGAGCGCAACCACCTCGCCCGTTCCCTTGACGGTGGCGGTGACCAGGCCACCACCGGCCTGGCCGGTGACCTCGGTCTGGGCGATCTCGGCCTGCGCGGCCATCAGTTGCTGCTGCATCTGCTGGGCCTGAGCGAGGAGTTGCTGCATATCGGGCTGTCCACCGGGCTGCACGTTTGCGGTCCTTTCTGCGCGTGTGTGCTCGCCAGCGTAGACGCACCCGGCTACGGTGAGCGCGTGCGAGCGACGACGCGGCTACGCCGCCTGTGCGTGATTTTTACCCCGACCGGGGGGCGGATTCATGCGGTCGTCGCAACAAGGAGCTCGTCGAGCTTCTCCGCCGGATTATGCCAGTCGAGGGTTTCTCGGGGACGCCCGTTGAGTTCGTCGGCGACCCGCCGCAGGTGTTTCTCGGAGTGCACCGACAGGTCGGTGCCCTTCGGGAAATACTGCCTGAGCAGGCCGTTGGTGTTCTCGTTGGTGCCCCGCTGCCACGGTGAGTGCGGGTCACAGAAGTAGACCTGCACCCCGGTGTCGACGGTGAACTGGGCATGCCGGGACATCTCCTTGCCCTGATCCCAGGTGATCGACCGGACCAGCGCCGCGGGCAGCTCGCGGATCTTGGCGGCCATCGCCGCGGCGACCTGCTCGGCGGTGTGCCCGTTGGGCAGGTGCAGCAGCATCACGAACCGGGTGGTGCGTTCGACCAGCGTGCCGATCGCCGAGGCGTTGTTCGCACCCAGGATCAGATCCCCCTCCCAGTGACCCGGTATCGCCCGGTCGGCGACCTCGGCGGGCCGCTCCGAGATGTTGACCATCCCCGGGATCTTCCCGCGGCGCTCGTCGGAGCGTTTGTGCCCGCGACGCAGATGCCGGCCGGTGCGCAGGTGCCCCGCCAACTCCCGCTTGAGGGCGCCCCGGGACTGGATGTAGAGGGCGAGGTAGATCGTCTCGTGTGACACCCGCATAGTCTCGTCGTCCGGGAACTGCCGGATCAACGCCTTCGAAATCTGTCGGGGCGACCAGTTCAGCTTAAGTTTGTCCTCGACGAACCTCCGAAGCCGTTTGGCGACAGCAAGTTTCGCATCCTTCGGACGTTTCGCTCGGTTCTTCGCGGCCCGGTCCGCGGCGCCGGGACTGTAGTAGCCGCGGGCGTTGGTGCCCCGTTCGATTTCCCTGCCGATGGTGCTGCGATCACGCCCCAACTCGCGGGCGATCGCAGACTTGCTGCGACCGCCGGTGAGCATCTCCGCGATGGTCTCGCGTTCCTCGAGGCTCAGGAACCGTCCCGACGGTGGCACCGGGGTGCGGGGACGGACCCCGCCGGAAGCGACGATCCACCGCCGGGCCGTCCCGAGACTGACCCCGGCCTCGCACGCCGCCTCCAGCCGCGTCTTGCCGTCGCTACGGCACTGCCAGAACCGCAGCCGGGCCTCGATCGACGCCGCCGGGCGTCCCACCACCATCGCCATCACAAACACCCTCCATCATCGGGGTGTTGCAACGACCGCTTGACCCAGAGGGGTAAAAATCACGCACGGTGCCGTTTTCGCTGCTGCCGGGCTGGCACTGTCCGGGTGCACCATCCCCGTCGACGGCGTTGCCTCGGCCGGACCCCCGGTCACCTCCGCGGCGCGGGCCGCCGCGGTGACCGAGCCGCCGCAGCTCCCCCTTGCCGGCAGGACGGTGTTCCTCGACCCCGGGCACAGCGGGTCGCAGGACGCCGCGATGACCGCGCCGGTCCCGACCGGGCGGGGCGACACCAAGGACTGTCAGACCACCGGGACCGCCACCGACGCCGGCTACCCGGAGCACACCCTCACCTGGCAGGTGACCGGCCTGCTGCGTACCGAACTGGAGGAGCTCGGCGCCCGGGTGCTGCTCAGCCGCACCGACGACGCGTCCGTCGGCAGCTGCGTCGACGAACGCGCGGCGGCCGCGAACGCAGCCGCCGCGGACGCCGTCGTCGCGGTACACGCGGACGGAGCGGGACCGGACCAGCACGGCTTCCACGTCTGCTATTCGGCGCCGCCGCTCAACGACGTCCAGGCCGGGCCGTCGGTCACCTTCGCCACCGCGATGCGGGACGCGCTCGTCGAGCGGGGCCTGACCCCGTCGACCTACGCCGGGTCGGGCGGGCTGCAGCCGCGCGCCGACCTCGCCGGGCTGAACCTGGCCGAGCGCCCGTCGATCCTGGTGGAACTCGGCAACATGCGCAACGCCGACGAGGCACGACAGATGACGGACGAGGGCGGCCGCGCACGCTACGCGACCGCCCTCGCCCAGGGCATCTCCCGGTACCTCGTCAGCTGAGTTCGCGAGCCAGCTTCGCGAGGACCTCCGCCTGAATCTTCTTGAGGCCCAGCGGCGCGAAGGTCCGCTCAAAGAATCCGCCGATGCCACCGGCACCGTTCCACGCCGTGGTGGTGGTGACCGTGGACCCCGAACCGTGCGGGGTGACCGTCCAGGTCGTCACCATGCTCGAGTTGGCGTCGGTCTCCGTCACGGTGTCCCCCGACACGGTGATCGTGGCCGTGACATTGCGGGTGCGCTTCTCCGTCGCCTTGAGCGCCCAGGACGCGACGGTTCCCGCGCCCTGCCCGCCCTCGAGCACGCGGTAGTCGGAATAGTGCTCCGACAGGATCCGAGGACGGACGGTCTGGTAGTCCGCGATCGCCGCGAGGGCCGCCTCCGGAACCGCTGCGACCTCGACCGAGCTGCTGGCACTGACCTGTCCCACCGGGTTCTCCTCACTACTGACGGGCCGGCACCGCGCCGCCCACGCATCCACCCATCGTGCCTGGTCCGTCACGGTCCCGGCCACCTTCCCCGAGACGGCTGTGCCTCGTATCACAGCTTCGGCGTTGCCGCGCGGCGAGGCGGCGATTTCGCGACGCGCTGCCACCTTCCATCGCCCGGAAGCCGGTCAGGGGATAGCGTCGAAGAGTGGCAGTCACTTCCAGTGCATTCCGCAGGCGATCGACCCGGCGATCGACCACTCCGCTCGAGATCGGGCCGCAGGCCCACCGTGCGGGGGTCGACCGCCTGTTGGCGAGCTACCACGCCATCCCGCCCGCCGCTGCCGTGCGGCTCGCGAAGAAGACGTCGAACCTCTTCCGTGCCCGCGCGAAGACGAATGCGCCCGGGCTCGACGTGTCCGGCCTGGACCGGGTGATCTCCGTCGACCCCGATGCCCGCACCGCCGACGTCGCCGGCATGTGCACCTACGAGAACCTCGTCGCCGCGACGCTGCCCTACGGGCTGGCGCCGCTGGTCGTGCCCCAACTCAAGACGATCACCCTCGGCGGTGCCGTCACCGGCCTCGGCATCGAGTCCACGTCCTTCCGGAACGGCCTGCCGCACGAGTCCGTGCTTGAGATCGACGTTCTCACCGGCAGCGGCGAGATCGTCACCGCGACGCCCGACGGCGAGCACGCGGACCTGTTCTACGGCTTCCCCAACTCCTACGGCACCCTCGGCTACTCGACCCGACTGCGGATTCGGCTGGAACCGGTCAAACCCTTTGTCGCCCTGCGTCACCTGCGGTTCGACGACGTCGAGACGCTGCAGTCCACGATGGACACCATCGCCCGCACCCGCCTGCACGACGGCGTCGCCGTCGACTATCTCGACGGCGTCGTGTTCTCCGCGACCGAGTCGTACCTGACGCTCGGCACGCAGACCGACGAGCCGGGACCGGTGTCCGACTACACCGGCATGGACATCTACTACCGGTCCATCCAGCACGAGTCGGTGAACCACCCGAAGACCGACCGGCTGACGATCCACGACTACCTGTGGCGGTGGGACACCGACTGGTTCTGGTGCTCACGCGCGTTCGGCACCCAGAATCCGCGGATCCGCCGGTGGTGGCCGAAGCGCTACCTGCGCAGCAGCTTCTACTGGAAGCTGATCGGGCTCGACCAGCGGTACGACATCGGCGACCGGCTCGAGCAGCGCAAGGGGCTGCCGCCGCGGGAGCGGGTCGTGCAGGACGTCGAGGTCCCGATCGAGCGGACCGCCGACTTCGTGCACTGGTTCCTTCGGGAGATTCCGATCGAGCCCATCTGGTTGTGCCCGCTGCGGCTGCGCGAACCGGCGCCCACCGGCGCGGCGGCCGACCGGCCGTGGCCGCTGTACCCCCTCGAACCGAAACGCACGTACGTCAACATCGGGTTCTGGTCGTCGGTGCCGATCGTCCCCGGCGAACCCGAGGGGGCAACGAACCGTCGCATCGAGCGCACGGTGACCGAGTTCGACGGGCACAAGTCGCTGTACTCGGACGCCTACTACGCGAAGGACGAGTTCACCGCCCTCTACGGCGGCGAACGTTACGAGGAACTGAAGAGGAAGTACGACCCGAACTCACGACTATTGGACCTGTATTCGAAGGCGGTGCAACGCAAGTGACCACATTCAAGGACTCGAGGACCGCATCCCGGAAGGACGGCACCGACGCAGGAAGGCTGTCGATCGCCGAGATCCTCGAGATCGTCGTCGGCAAGGACCTACCGGTGTACTTCACCGCGTACGACGGCAGCTCGCTCGGCTCAACCGATGCGAAGTTCCACCTGAATCTCCGCTCCCCCCGCGGCACGACGTACCTGGTGACGGCACCCGGTGATCTGGGCCTAGCCCGGGCATACATCTCCGGCGACCTCGAGATCGTCGGCGCGCATCCCGGCAATCCGTACGAGGTGCTCCGGGTACTCGGCGAGCAACTGCACTTCAGCCGCCCCACCCCCCGCGAACTGGCCCAGATCACCCGATCCCTCGGGTGGGACGTCCTCAAGCCGATCGCTCCCCCGCCGCAGGAATCGCTGCCGCGGTGGCGGCGCATCGCGGAGGGCCTGCGGCACTCCAAGACCCGCGACGCGGAATCGATCCACCACCACTACGACGTCTCCAACGCCTTCTACGAGAAGGTTCTCGGCCCGTCGATGACGTACACCTGCGCCGCGTACGAGTCGGAGGAGCAGTCCCTCGAGGGTGCCCAAGAAAACAAGTACCGGCTGGTGTTCGACAAGCTGAACCTGGCGAAGGGCGACCGTCTCCTCGACATCGGGTGTGGGTGGGGCGGAATGGTTCGGTACGCCGCCCGCCGCGGGGTCAAGGTGATCGGCGCGACGCTGTCCGCCGAGCAGGCCGAGTGGGCACAGCGGGCGATCGCGGCCGAGGGCCTGTCGGATCTGGCGGAGGTCCGGCACTCCGACTACCGGGACATCGCCGAGACCGGATTCGACGCGGTGTCGTCGATCGGCCTGACCGAGCACATCGGGGTCGCGAACTACCCCGCCTACTTCGGGTTCATCAAGTCGAAGCTGCGGGACGGCGGCCTGATGCTCAACCACTGCATCACCCGACCGGACAACAAGCACAACGCAAGGGCGGGCGGGTTCATCGACCGGTACGTGTTCCCGGACGGGGAGCTGACCGGCTCGGGCCGCATCATCACCGAGGTCCAGGATGTCGGGCTGGAGGTGCGGCACGAGGAGAACCTGCGCGAGTCCTACGCGCTGACGTTGGCCGGCTGGTGCCGCAACCTCGAGGCCAACTGGGACGAGTGCGTCGCCGAGGTCGGGGAGGGCACCGCGAAGGTGTGGGGCCTGTACATGGCGGGATCGCAGCTCGGCTTCGAACGCAACGTGGTGCAGTTGCATCAGGTCCTCGCCGTCAGGGTCGGCCGCGACGGGAACGCGAACGTCCCCCTCCGCCCCTGGTGGAAGCCCTAGAACCGACGAATCGAGGGCCCTCGCCGGCCGGGAATCCGGACGACGAGGGCCCCCGACTGCGGTCAGCCCTTGAGCGACGCGGGCGGGGTGAAGCGCTCGCCGTACTTCGCTGCGAGCTCCTCGGCGCGGGCGACGAAGCCCGCCTTGCCGCCCGGGTAGCCGGTGACGAACTGGCTCACGCCGCCGGTCCAGGCCGGGTAGCCGATGCCCATGATGGAGCCGATGTTGGCGTCGGCGGTGGACGTGATGACGCCCTCGTCGAAGCACTTGACCGTCTCGATCGCCTCGATGAACAGCATCCGGTCGATCAGGTCCTGGATCGGCGGGGTCGCCGAACCCGACTCGAAGTGGTCCCGCAGGCCCTGCCACAGGCCGGTGCGCTTGCCGTCCGCGTAGTCGTAGAAGCCGGCACCGCCCAGGCGGCCCTTGCGGTCGTTGCCCTCAACCAGGTAGTTGATGACGTCGCCTGCCGGGTCGGCGGGCAGCGTCTTGCCCTCGGCGAGCGCGGCGGCCTTCGACTCGGCGCGGATCTTCTGCATCAGCGTCAGGTTCAGCTCGTCCGACAGCTGCAGCGGCGCCGCCGGGTAGCCGGCCTGCATGCCGGCCTGCTCGATGGTGGCCGGCTCGATGCCCTCGGCGACCATCCCGATCGCCTCGTTGACGAACGTGCCGATGACGCGGGAGGTGAAGAAGCCCCGCGAATCGTTGACCACGATCGGGGTCTTGCGGATCTTCTGCACGAAGTCGAAGACCCGGGCGAGGGTCTCGTCCGTGGTCTTCTCGCCGCGGATGATCTCGACCAGCGGCATCTTGTCGACCGGGGAGAAGAAGTGGATGCCGATGAAGTCCTCCGGCCGCTTGACGCCGGTCGCCAGGTCGGTGATCGGCAGCGTCGAGGTGTTCGAGCCGAGCAGGGCGTCGGCGTCGACGATGTCCTCGATCTCGGCGAAGACCTTCTTCTTCAGCTCGGGCGACTCGAAAACGGCCTCGACGACGAAGTCGACACCGGCGAAGTCGGCGGCGTCCGCGGTCGGGGTGATGAGGTCAAGGAGGGCCTTCGACTTCTCCTCGGTGGTCTTGCCGCGCGAGAGCGCCTTGGCCTCGATCTTCTCCGCGTAGCCCTTGCCCCGCTCAGCGGCGGCGAGCTCGACGTCCTTGAGCACCACCGGGATTCCGGCCTTCGCGCACACGTACGCGATGCCCGCGCCCATCATGCCCGCGCCGAGGACGCCGACCTTCTTGATTTCCCGCTTCGGGATGTCCTTCGGACGCGACGCGCCGGAGCCGATGGCCTGCATGTCGAAGAAGAACGCCTGGATCATGTTCTTCGCGACGTCGCCGGTGACCAGCGAGGTGAAGTAGCGGGACTCGATCTTGAGCGCGTTGTCGATGTCGACCTGGCTGCCCTCGACCGCGGCGGCGAGGATCGCGCGCGGTGCGGGCATGTTGGCGCCCTTGAGCTGCTTGCGCAGGTTCGCCGGGATGGCGGGCAGGTTCGCCGCGAACGCCGGGGTGGACGGGGTGCCGCCGGGGATCTTGAAGCCCTTCTCGTCCCACGGCTGGGTGCCCTTGTCCGGGTTGGCCGTGATCCACGCCTTCGCCGCGGGGACCAGCTCCTCGACGGAGGCGACGACCTCGTCGATGACGCCAGCGGCGAGGGCCTGCTGCGGCGCCCGCTGCTGACCCTGCAGCAGGTGCTGAGTCAGCGCGGTCATGATGCCGAACTTGCGGACCATGCGGACCACGCCGCCGCCGCCGGGCAGCAGGCCGAGGGTGACCTCGGGCAGACCGATCTTGACGCCCCGGACATCCGCGGCGATCCGGTGGTGGGTGGCGAGGGCGATCTCGAGGCCGCCGCCGAGCGCGGCACCGTTGATGCAGGTGACGACCGGCTTGCCGAGGGTCTCGAGGCGACGCAGGTCGGCCTTGAGGTTCAGGCTGTGGTGGTAGATGTGCTCGGCGTCGGCCGGGCCCGCCTTGATCATGTTCTTCAGGTCGCCGCCGGCGAAGAAGGTCTTCTTGCCGGAGGTGAGCACGACACCGGTGATGGTGTCCTTCTCCGCGTGCAGCCGGTCCACGGTCGCGCGCATCGACGCGATGTACCGGTCGTTCATGGTGTTCGCGCCCTGGTTCGGGTCGTCGATGGTGAGCACGACGATGCCGTCGGCGTCCTGCTCCCAGGCGATGATGTTCTGTTCGCTCACTGTTTCGTCTCTCCTGATCGGTGTCGTGAGCGTCAGACGCGCTCGATGATGGTGGCCACGCCCATGCCGCCGCCGATGCACAGCGTCACCAGGGCGCGCTTGGCGCCGCGGCGCTCGAGCTCGTCGACCATGGTGCCGGTGATCATGGCGCCGGTCGCGCCGAGCGGGTGGCCCATCGCGATCGCGCCGCCGTTGACGTTCAGCTTCTCGTCCGGGATCTTCAGGTCCTTCTGGAACTTCATCGCGACCGAGGCGAATGCCTCGTTGATCTCGAACAGGTCGATGTCGTCGACGGTCAGCCCGGCCTGGGCGAGCACCTTGTGCGCTGCCGGGGTCGGTCCGGTGAGCATGATCGTGGAGTCGGCGCCGGAGGTCGCGGTCGCGACGACGCGGGCCCGCGGGGTCAGGCCCATCTCCTTGCCTGCCCGCTCGGAGCCGACGAGCACCAGCGCGGCACCGTCGACGATGCCGGAGCTGTTGCCACCGTGGTGGACGTGGTTGATCTTCTCGACCCAGTGGTACTTCTGCAGCGCAACCGCGTCGAAGCCGCCCATCTCTCCGATGCCGGCAAACGCCGGAGCCAGGCCTGCGAGCGATTCGACAGTGGTGCCGGGACGCATGTGCTCGTCCTGGTCGAGGACGGTGACACCGTTGATGTCCTTGACCGGGACGACGGACTTGGCGAAGTAGCCGCCCGCCCACGCCTTCGCCGCAAGGTCCTGCGAGCGGGCCGCGTAGGTGTCGACGTCCTCGCGGGTGAAGCCCTCCATGGTGGCGATCAGGTCGGCGCCGATGCCCTGCGGCACCAGGTAGGTGTCGAAGTTGGTGGCCGGGTCCTGCATCCAGGCGCCGCCGTCGGAGCCCATCTTCACCCGGGACATCGACTCGACGCCGCCGGCGATGACCAGTTCGTCCCAGCCGGACCGCACCTTCTGCGCGGCCATGTTCACGGCCTCGAGGCCGGAGGCACAGAAGCGGTTGATCTGCACGCCGCCGACCGTCTCGGGCAGGCCCGCGACGGTCACTGCGGTGCGGGCGATGTCGGCGCCCTGGTCGCCGAGCGGGGACACGACGCCGAGGACCATGTCGGAGATGCGGTTCTCGTCGAGGTTCGGGAAGCGGGTGCGCAGCTCGGCGACCAGGCCGGTGACCAGGTCGATCGGCTTCACCGAGTGCAGCGAGCCGCTGGCCTTTCCCTTGCCGCGTGGGGTGCGGATGGCTTCATAAATGAATGCCTCTGTGGTCACGGTGTTCCTTCCTGTGCGCGGCGCGGCGGCCGCGGGCGTGCGGTCTTCTGCAGGTCCAACGGGTGCCGGGCGCCGTGTGCCCCGGCCCGAGGCAGACACCCCGATGCTCGCCATAGTAGAACGTGTTCCAAAAAGAGGTCCAGGACCGAAGCGAGCGAGGTCCATGACCATTGCGATCGCCGCGACCGTCAGATCGAGCGCAGCCCCTGGGAGGTGAGGGTGAACTCGCACCAGCACTCGACCCGCCCGGCAGCGCCCGGCCGCACGGCCAGCGGAGCCCGCCCGGACCGCGAGATGGGCGGCGAGATCGGCGGCAGCCCGGGCAGCGGGACGAGGCGGACATCGAGGGGTGCGTAGCCCTCGGCCCGCACGACCACCCGCAGGTGCTCGTCCGCGTCACCGGCGACCAGGTCGAAGCCGCCACGCTCACAGGTGGCAGCGGAGCCGTTCGGTTGGCCCGTCCGACCGGTGTCGAGCTGGGTGTCGTCGGCGGGATGCCACCACTCCAGCCGCGCACCGTGGATCGGCTCACCGGCATGGCCTCGGACCACGCCGAGCATGCGCAGCGTGCCCACCCGCCGGGCGGGCGGCTCCGGCGCGGGGACCAGCGTCAGCCTCGCCCGACTCGGTGACTCGTCGCCATTCGGGCCCGAGGACTCGAGTCGGTGCAACGGCATGTCACGCCCTCCCTCGTCGTGGCATCGCCCATCGAACCCGGGCCGAGTGTTCCCCGACGTTACGGCATGACGACCGCGGCCGCGATCCGCCGCGCGCGGCCGCTGGACACATTGCGCAGCCGATTCGGGCGGTCGGGTTCGTCCGGTTCGCGGGTGCGTGCCGCGGGTCGGTGGTGGAATGGAACGACGGCGGTCCCCCCGAAGGAGACTGTCGGTCAACGGAATGACGGCCGCTCCCCGCCGGGATGGCCATCGGACGGGAGGTCACCGGTGGTCACACCCCGCGTCGTCCCCACGGACTGGGGCGCGGCATCGCGGCTCGTCGCGGACGCGTACTTCCCGCACACGCTGACCCGGTTGTCCCGCGACAGCACCGCGGGGGCCGTGGTCCACACCGCGGAGCTGGGTCCGATCCGACTGGCCGGTATCGGCTGGGGCGCCGACGTCACGGTCGAGTCCGCCCATCCCGGCGGCTACGCCGTCAACATCCCGATCTCGGGTCACCTGACGTCGGTCACCGCGGGCGTGGAGGTGACCTCCCCGGTCGGGTGGGCGACCGTCTGCCCACCCGACACCGACACCCACATCACGGGATGGAACCGGGCCTGCCGGATTCTGGGTGTCGGCATCGACCGCGCCCATCTCGACCGCGAAATGCTGCGGGTACTCGAGACGGAACGGCGGCTGCCTCTGCAGATCGACCTCACAACGCCGGAGGGCGCGAGCTGGCTGCGCCTGGTCACCTCGCTCGCGCGGCAGCTGTCGGACGATCCGGGGGTGCTGAGCAATCCGCTGGTCGCCGAGCATCTCGCAGGCGCCGTGACGTCGGCGCTGATCCTCGCCGCGACACCGGCGGCGCCTGCCCCGGCCCCACGGCCCCGCATCGTCAAACGGGTGCTCGACGCCCTGCAGGCCGACCCGGGGCGGGCGTGGACGGCGGGCGACATGGCCGAATGCGCGGGGGTCGGGGTCCGTCGACTGCAAGAAGGGTTCCGCCGCCACGTCGGCCGCAGCCCCTCCGAGTGCCTGCTCGACATCCGCCTGGAACGGGCGCACGAGGAGCTCGTGGCCGCCGAACCGAGCCGCACGGTCACCGACATCGCGCGGCAGTGGGGGTTCACCCACCCCGGACGGTTCGCGGCGGCCTACCGCGGCAGGTACGGCACCTCGCCGTCCCAGGTGCTGCGGGGCTGACTCCGGCGGTTACCCGACGGACCCGGCCCGGGCGCCCTATCGTGTGCGTGACACACGGTCACATACAGGTAGGGGGTCGCCCATGCGTACCGGCGAGAACACCGTCTGGCATTGGGACGTCAGCGCCCGCGCGCGACTGATCTCGGGATTCGCGAAGGTCGTCATGAAGCCGCTGTTCACGGCGTGGCCCACGACCGACGCGGGCATCCGGATGCTGGCGCGGCTGGAGACCTTCGTGGACGGCCTGCCCGCGCCGCCGCACACCGAGGTGACCGACGTGACCCTCGGCGGCGTGCCCTGCGAACGGGTCGTGCACGGTGCCGCGGCGACCGATGCGCTCACCGACGGCACGATCATGTACCTGCATGGCGGCGGGTTCGTGTTCTGCGGCCGCGGCACCCATCGCAGTCTGTGCGCGCTGCTGTCCGCCCGCGCCGGGGTGCCGGTGATCTCGGTGGAGTACCGGCAGTTGCCGGGCGGCGGGGTCGGCACCTCCATCTCCGACGCGATGGCCGCGTACCGGGCGGTGCTGGAGTCCTGCCCGGACCCGACGAGGGTGATCGTCGCAGGCGACTCCGCGGGCGGCTACCTCGCGATGAAGGTCGCCGAGCTCGCCGCGCTGCAGGGGTTGCCGCGTCCGGCGGCGGTGATCGGCTACTCCCCGCTGCTGAGTGTGCACCTTGAGCGGCACGACCCCCGGTTCATGCGCAAGGACGCGTATCTGCCGATGAGCCAGGTGGCGAAGCTCAAGGACCGCTGGCTCGGCGGGCCCGACGCCATCGTCGGTGTGGATTCCCCCGTCGACGCCGACCCGGCGCTGCTGCCGCCGGTGTTCCTCTCCTGCGCGGAGTACGAACTGATGCGCCCCGACGTCGAACTGCTGACCACCCGGCTCGAACAGGCCGGGCGCCCGGTCGAAACGCACCTGTGGAGCGGGCAGATCCACGCCTTCCCGGTGCTGGGCACGATCCTGCGGGAGAGCCGCGACCTCGTCGCGCTCAGCGTCGATTTCGCCCGCGCCAACCTCGCGTCGCAGCGGAGGGCATCGGCCTGACCCGTCTCGTCTCGACATCGAGGCGGGGCGCCGGGATCGTCGCGGGCAGGGCCTACCCGTCGAGCGGCTTCGCGCCGAGCATGTCCGACAGCAGCTCGATCGCCACCTCCTGCGGATCACGGCGTACCGACGGATCGGCCGGTTCCGCGGCCTCCGCCATCATCTCTTCCTCGTCCTCCGCCGTCACCGACTGCGGGGACGGGGGGTCGACGTCCGGCGGCGGCCCCGGATCGTCCGGGTAGTCGGGTTCCTCGGGCGGCGGGATGTCGTCGACCGGGGACTGTGCCGCCGGTTCGAGCCGGGGGCGTGCCTCCTGCGGCGCGGACCCGGACTGGCTCGGCCGCGAGAACCGCGGGGTGCCCTCCGCCTTCGGCTGGGCCCGCGGCGCCGCGGGCCTGCTCGGGGCGTCGTGATCGGGTGCACCGACGTGAA
Source organism: Rhodococcus sp. NPDC058532 (assembly GCF_042719255.1). NCBI lineage: Bacteria > Bacillati > Actinomycetota > Actinomycetes > Mycobacteriales > Nocardiaceae > Rhodococcus > Rhodococcus sp. NPDC058532. The sequence continues at coordinate 156,780 of NZ_JBHXNU010000007.1, read as the reverse complement.
GGTCGACGGCCCAATCCCCACCGAACACCTCGCGCATCGCCTGTCGGATGATGTCGGCGTTGCGCGATTCGATCAGACGCTTGGCGACCGGTGCGTAGGCGTGGGCAAGCACCACAGTGCCGTTCTCGACGGCCTGAACGGTGGCGCCGGACAGCATCGCCTCGACGGGCCTGCTCTGATCGCGCACCTTGCTGCGCACCTCCGACCACCGTGCGGCGACGGTGGCTAGGTCCGCGGTTCCCCCGGTCGACGCCGACTCGGCCCTCTCCGGCTCCGATTCGGCAGGCGGCGTCTGCAGGGCTGCCGCTTCCGGATCGGCCAGGTCGGCGGTGGCGTGGGTGTCCCCGGAATGCACCACCGGCTGGGCGATGTCGTCGGCGTCCGGCGCCGCAGTGGCGACCGCCGGTGCCGGTTCCGGCTCGGGGGCCGACGCGGGCTCCGGCAGCAAGGATTCGGGCGGCGGGGTTTCGGACGACGGGGTTTCGGACGGCACGAGCTCCGGCTGCACGGGAAGCGGCGGCGGGGGCTCCGCGGGAGCATGTCCCGAGGTCGTGGTGTCCGACGGCACGGCGTCCGTCGGCACGGCGTCCGTCGGCATGGCATTCGTCGGCATGGCATTCGTCGGCACGGACTCCGCGGCGACCGGACCCGTGGGCACCGTGCCGGTTTCCTCGGACCCGGGGCGTGCCGCCGGCGGCGTCGGGCCGGTGGACCGGGGCTGCGCCGATCCCACGGCGGAGGGGGCCGGGCCCGACGAGGACAGTGCCGCGGCGGCGGCCCGGGCGCGGTCGGCCGCGGCCGTCGCTGCGGCCGCGACCTCGGTCGCGGCCTTCGCCAGGGCCGCTGCCTCCAGTTCCGCAGCCGCCACCTGGGCCCGAGCCTCGGCCTGCGCACGGGCGGCGGCCGCCGCAACGCGTTCCGCGGCCTCGTCGCTGGCGGTCTCGCGGGCCGGGGGGGCCGTCGGTGCGGGATCCGGCTCCGCCTGCCGACGCTGGGACGGCCGCTGGAACCGCGGCGCCGCCTCGTCCGCCTGCCGGGTCTGCGCCGGAGCCGACGCCTGCACCGCGCCCCCACCCGCTTCCAGTCGTTCGAGCCGCTGCAGGACCGCCGACTCCGCGTCGGACGCGGACGGCAGCAGCATCCGGGCGCAGATCACCTCGAGCAGCAGTCGCGGCGCCGTCGCCCCCCGCATCTCCCCGAGACCGGCGTGCAGCAGATCCGCGTACCTCGCCAACGTCGCGGGGCCGAGTCGCTCCGACTCCTCCCGCATCCGGTCGAGCACGTCCCCTGGAGCGTCGACCAGTCCACGCTCACCCGCGGCGGGCACCGCACGCATCAGGATCAGGTCGCGGATCCGCTCGAGCAGGTCGACCGCGAACCGCCGTGGATCGTGCCCGGCGTCCATCACCTTGTCGACGGTGCCGAACAGCGCTGCCCCATCCCCGGCCGCGAGCGCGTCGACCGCCTCATCGATCAGGGCGACGTCGGTGACCCCCAGCAGCGCCAACGCCCGGGCATAGGTGACGCCCTCATCTCCTGCGCCGGCCAGCAGCTGATCGAGCACGCTGAGCGAGTCCCGAGGCGAACCGCCCCCGGCGCGGATCACCAGCGGATACACGGCGTCCGCCACCGCAACCTGCTCCTGCTCACAGATCTTCTCCAGCAGCCCGCGCATGGTGTTCGGGGCAAGCAGCCGGAACGGATAGTGGTGGGTGCGCGACCGGATCGTCGCCAGCACCTTCTCCGGTTCGGTGGTTGCGAACACGAAGATCAGGTGCTCCGGCGGCTCCTCGACGATCTTGAGCAGGGCGTTGAAGCCCTGCGTCGTGACCATGTGCGCCTCGTCGACGATGAAGATGCGGTACCGCGACTCGGCAGGCGCATAGAAGGCGCGGTCCCGAAGTTCGCGGGTGTCGTCGACGCCGCCGTGACTCGCTGCGTCCAGTTCGATGACGTCGAGGTTGCCTGCGCCGCCGGGGCCGAGCGCGACACACGAATGGCACGTCCCGCACGGCGTCGACGTCGGCCCCTGCACGCAGTTGAGCGACCGGGCGAGGATGCGGGCGGAGGAGGTCTTGCCGCAGCCGCGCGGTCCGGAGAACAGGTACGCGTGGTTGATGCGTCCCGCGTCAAGGGCAGTGCTCAGCGGCTCGGTGACATGCTCCTGCCCGACCACCTCCGCGAAGGTCGCCGGTCGATATTTCCGGTAGAGGGCCACGCCGTGAGGGTACCGGCGGGGTCCGACATCCGGCCCATTGGCGCCCGCGCCGCGGGTCGTCGGCCGCGCGGGATCGACTCACCACGGCAGCGGGGGTGTGAGGAAGGCGAAACACACTCGCAACGCCGCGGCAGTGCATGCGAAACCCCGGCAGCGGATTGTCGGCTGCGGCGTGCGAGCCGACCGCACGCAGAGGAGGCTGACGTGCAGACGATCGACGCTGGCGATACCGCCTGGCTGCTGGTGAGCACCGCGCTGGTGCTGCTGATGACCCCGGGTCTCGCCCTCTTCTACGGCGGCATGGTGCGGTCCAAGGGCGTGCTCAACATGATCATGATGAGTTTCGTCGCGATCGCACTGGTCACGGTCGTGTGGCTGGTGGTCGGATACAGCCTGGTCTTCGGCGACGACATCGGCGGCGGACTGCTCGGCGGGCTCGAACACATCGGGATGGCCGGGATCTCACCCGACACCCTGCACGGCACCGTTCCCGAACTGCTGTTCGCGACCTTTCAGCTGACGTTCGCGATCCTCACCGCCGCCCTGATCAGCGGTGCGATCGCGGACCGCGCGAAGTTCTCGTCGTGGATGCTGTTTGTGCCGGTGTGGGCGCTGCTCGTCTACGTGCCCGTCGCGCACTGGGTGTGGGGACCGGACGGCTGGATCGCGGCACTCGGGGCGCTCGACTACGCGGGCGGACTGGTCGTCGAGATCGTTTCCGGTGCGTCGGGACTCGCGCTGGCGCTGGTGCTCGGGCAACGGATCGGGTTCCGGAGCGAACCGATGCGCCCCCACAACCTCCCCCTCGTGCTGCTCGGTGTCGGCCTGCTGTGGTTCGGCTGGTTCGGGTTCAACGCCGGGTCCGCGCTCGGCGCGAACGGCACCGCCGCCGCCGTCTTCGTCAACACCCTGGTTGCGGGCTGCACCGGCATGCTCGGCTGGATGATCGTCGAGCAGCGGCGGGACGGCCACCCGACCACGTTCGGCGCGGCGTCCGGCGTCGTCGCCGGCCTCGTCGCGATCACCCCGTCCTGCGGGTGGGTGACCATCCTTGGCGCCGCGGTGGTCGGCACCCTCGCCGGCGTCGTCTGCTCGTTCGCGGTCGGCTGGAAGTTCCGGTTCGGCTACGACGACTCGCTCGACGTGGTCGGAGTGCACCTGGTCGGCGGCATCGTCGGCACCCTGGCGATCGGCCTCCTGGCCGCGCAGGTGATGACGCACGGCCCGGAGGGACTCCTCTACGGCGGTGGCCTCGGGCAGCTCGGCAAGCAGGCGCTCGCGGTCGCGGTGGTCGGGCTGTACGCGTTCGGTGTCACCTACGCGATCGGGAAGGTGATCGACCGGGTCGTCGGCTTCCGCGTCACCGCCGAGCAGGAGACCAGCGGCATCGACCTGGCGTTGCATGCCGAATCCGCGTACGAGCACGCGGTCCTCGCGCACGGCGGCCCGGGAGGACTGGGGTCCGGGATCTTCGGTAGCCATCCGGGCATGGTCGCCGGACGGGACGACCGCCCCGATCGTGAGGACCCGGACCTGGACGACGTCGGCCCCACCCGCGGCTGATCGAACGGGCGGTCTTCCAGTGGCGGACCAATTCATGTCACGCACATAGATTTTCGAGTGTGCACAGACCCTTTCGACGCACAATTCCTCTGTACACGCACGAAAAGGTCTGTGCACACGGCAGGTACGGAAGCCTCGTGCCGGGATCGGCATCGCAGGGGTGACCGGCTGCTCCCACGCCACCGCGCAGGGATCATCCTCCAGCCTCCCTGCGGGCGCCCTTGAGATTCTGCAGCCCGGGACCGGAACCGTTTCCGGCGATCACTACCTCGGCTCGGTCCCCGATCAGGTGCTGTGGGGGTACGTGCCCACCGTGCACAGCACGCCAGCACTGCGCATGGCGTCCGGTCGTACCGTCACGATCGACGCGGTCTCCCATGAGGGGATCCTCGAGGACCAGGGCCGGGATCCGGTCGAGTACTTCGGAAGCAGGGGCGTCGACCGGTCCGACATCCTCGACGACGCCGTCGCCATCGCGTCCGAATACAACCGCACCACGCGCAATTTCGACAAGGACGGCCCGCACGTCGTGACCGGACCGGTCTTCGTCGAGGGCGCCCAACCGGGCGACGTACTCAAGATCGAGACCCTCGAGGCGGTTCCCCGGGTGCCCTACGGCGTGGTGTCGAGTCGACACGGCAAGGGATCGCTCGCCATCACCGCCGACGGTTCCGCCCCTGCGGGCATCGGTCTCGACGAGGTGATGCCGCCGATCGCCACCGACGGACGATCAACCAGGGACCCGATGCGGTACGGCACCGTCTCCACCTTCACCGCGATCGAAGACGGTAAGGGCGTCATGCCGTTCGGCGCAGGGAAGGTCCGATTCCCGTTGCGCCCCTTCATGGGAATGATGGGTGTCGCCTTCTCCACCGACGCCGATCCGACGGCAGCGAGCGCAAATTCGATCCCACCCACGCTTGGCGGCGGCAACATCGATATCCGACTGCTCGGGCAGGGCTCAACGCTGTACCTGCCGGTGTTCGCCGAGGGCGCCCTGTTCTATGTCGGCGACCCGCACATGAGCATGGGCGACGGCGAGGCCGCACTGACCGCGATGGAAGGGTCGCTGCGCGGCACCTTCCGGCTCACCGTATGCAAGAAGGGATCCGGTGACGCGCCGTCGGTTGCCTACTCGCACCCGTTCGGCGAAACCGACGAGTCCTGGATTCCGATCGGGCTATCTGACCCCGACGGGTCCGTCGGCGGGCAGAACAGCGACCTGGACGCGGCCATGCGGCGTGCGGTGGTCAACGCCCTCGACTTCCTCGAACACGACAAGGGCATGGACCGCGCCACCGCCTACGCGTACCTGTCGGCGGCGGCGGACTTCACCGTCTCCCAGGTCGTCGACCGCACCGTCGGCGTACACGGCCAGATCGCCAAGTCGCACTTCGAGTAAGCCGACTCCCGCGCGCGCCGCCTGCGACGTCCTCGACGGCACGCGCGGGAACGGTCACGCCTTCGCTGATTTGGCTGCGGCTTTCGCCGCCTTCTTAAACTCGCGCACCTCGGCGAGGGTGGTGTCGTCGACGACATCCGCGATCGACCGGCGCGACCCATCCTCGCCGTACGCACCCGCGGCCGACCGCCAGCCGGTGGCCTGAAGACCGATCTGCTTGCCGAGCAGGGCGAGGAAGATTCGGGCCTTCTGGTCACCGTAGCCGGGGAGAGCCTTGAGGCGCTTGAGGATCTCCCTGCCGTCGGGGTCGCCCTCGGACCAGATCGCCGTCGCGTCCCCGTCCCAGTGCTCGACGAGGTACCGGCACAGGTCCTGGATCCGCTTGCCCATCGAACCCGGGAAGCGGTGCACCGCAGGCGGAGTCGCGCAGATCGCGAGGAAGGCCTCCTCGTCCATCTCCGCGATCGTGTGCACGTCCAGCCCGCCGAGGCGTTCGTCGAGCTTGTGGGGGCCGGTGAACGCGACCTCCATCGGGATCTGCTGATCGAGCAACATGCCGATCAGCAGCGCGAGCGGGTCGGCAGCGAGCAGTGCGTCGGCGGCGGGGTCTCCGGCCAGGTGCAGGGTGAGAGCCATTGCTCGATTCTGACACCAATGCCGTCGCCGGGCACGGGACGCTTCCGCCACCCAGCCGGGCGTTCGGCCAGCCGACGCGTCAGGCGTCGGCGATGGCCTTCTCGGTTGCGGCAAGCAGGACACAGGTCGCGACGCCGTCCATCGCGGTCTCGAGATCCGTCATCGACGGGAAGCTCGGGGCAAGACGGATGTTCGTGTCGTCGGGATCGGTGGCGTACGGGAACGCCGACCCGGCGGCGGTCAGCGCGATGCCTGCGTCCTTCGCCAACGCGATGACCCGCTTCGCGGTGCCAGGGACCACGTCCAGACTGATGAAGTAGCCGCCCCGCGGTTCGGTCCAGGACGCGATCTTCGTCGGTCCGAGCCGATCCTCGAGGATCCTCAGGACGGCCGCGAACTTCGGTGCGAGGATCTCGCGGTGCTTGGCCATGTGCGCCCGCACGCCGTCGGCGTCACCGAAGAACCGCAGGTGGCGGAGCTGGTTGACCTTGTCCGGGCCGATGCTCTTCTTGCCAACATGCTTCTGATACCAGGCGAGGTTCGCATCGGAGCTGCCGAAGAAGCTGACGCCCGCGCCCGCGAAGGTGATCTTCGAGGTCGAGGCGAACACGTAGGGCCGGTTCGGGTTGCCCGCCTCGGCGGCCAGTCCAAGCACGTCGTGAGCGGGAGCGAACTCCTCGGTCAGCGGGTGCACGGCGTAGGCGTTGTCCCAGAACAACCGGAAGTCGGGGGCGGCGGCGGGCATCGACGTCAGCGCCCGCACGACCTCCTCGGAGTACACCGCACCGGTCGGGTTCGAGTACGTCGGCACGATCCACATGCCCTTGATCTGCGGGTCGTCGGCAACCAGGTGCGCGATCGCGGCGACATCGGGTCCGTCGGGCCGGATCGGAACCGGGATCATCTCGATGCCAAACGACTCGGTGATCGCGAAATGCCGGTCGTAGCCGGGTGCCGGGCACAGGAACTTGATCGCCGGTTCCCGCGTCCACGGCCGCGGCGAATCCGCATTGCCGTGCAGCAGGGAGAACACGATCAGGTCGTGCATGACCTCGAGGCTGGCGTTGTTTCCGGCGAGCAGGTTCGAAGCCGGAATGTTCAGCAGCTCAGCGAAGATCGCGCGCAGTTCCGGCAGACCGGCGAGTCCGCCGTAGTTGCGGACGTCGGTGCCGCTGCCGTCACGGTGGTCGCCCTCACCGGGCAGCGCCAGCAGCGCCTCGGACAGGTCGAGCTGCTCGGGTGCCGGCTTGCCACGGGTGAGGTCGAGGACCAGCTTCTCCGCCTTGAGCTGCTGATACTTCTCGGACTGCCGCTCGTGCTCGGAACGGAGTTCCTCGTGGCTCATCAACCCAATTTGGGTTTGGGTAGGCATCCGGGAAAGACCTTTCACACCGGGGTGACGGGAGCGGAGCTCAAAATAAAGGGGACCCCGCGCACCCGGCAGAGCCCATTGACCCTTGCTGCCTTCCGGCCCTGGGGGAGTTCACAGGATGCGCGCCGCGCGGGATCCATGGACGAGTGTAGCGATCGGCGCGGCGGGACGGGTAACCGGCCGGGGTCGGGCACCTCACACGGCCCGTTTTTCGTTCCTGGGGGGTGTACCGGTATGCTCGCCCACGGAGGATTCGCCTAGTGGCCTATGGCGCTCGCCTGGAACGCGGGTTGGGTTAACGCCCTCAGGGGTTCAAATCCCCTATCCTCCGCCACACCGTGGCCCCCGATCTTCGGATCGGGGGCCACGGTCGTTTCCGGGCAACCGTTGCGGTGCCCGCGCCGCGTCTCGGGATCGTGTCGGTGCCCCGGAGCACAATGATGCGATGGACATCACAGACACAGCCGAGACGTACCGCCGCCTCGCGGACAGGTTCACCGACACCGTCACCCGAATCCCCGCGGACCGCTGGGACTCCCCCTCCCCCTGTGAGGGCTGGACCGCACGCGACGTGGTCGGGCACGTCATCGAGACGCAGTCGTTTCCGCTCACCCCGGCAGGCCTGAGCCTGCCGTCCGGCCCGGACGTCGCGGCGGATCCGGTCGCGGCGTGGGCGACGGCGCGCGACGCGGTGCTGGAGATCCTCGAGGACCCCGAGCGGGCCGGCCGCGAGTACGACAGCAGGCTGGGCCGGACCACCGTGGCCGCGACCTTCGGCGCGTTCATGGCCTTCGACCTGGTGATTCACCGCTGGGACCTCGCCCGCGCGACCGGGCTCGACGAGACCATTCCCGCGGAGGACCTCGCCATCGCCTCGGGTCTCGCGGAGCGGATGGGCGACGCGATCCGCAGCCCGGGTGTCTGCGGACCGGCCGTCGAGGTGCCCGCCGGTGCCGACGAGCAGTCCCGAGTGCTGGGGATCCTCGGGCGCAGACCCTGACCGCGGGAAGGCCCGGACACCGCTCCCGGAGTTCGCCTCCGCTGTCGTGGCCGGGCCGCCGGGCACCCTAGGCTGGCGGCATGAGTTCGCAGGTCCCGGGAGCGGGTCGGTTCGCGCCAAGTCCGTCCGGTGACCTGCACCTCGGCAATCTGCGGACCGCACTCCTCGCATGGCTCTTCGCCCGCAGCACCGGCCGCGCCTTCCTGATGCGGATCGAGGACCTGGACCGGGTTCGGCCCGGCGCCGAGCAGCGCCAACTCGCCGACCTCACCGCGATCGGCATCGACTGGGACGGCGACCTCGTGCACCAGTCACGGCGAACCGGCCGGTACGCCGATGCCGTCGACACGCTCGCCGCTGCCGGCCTGACCTACGAATGCTTCTGCACCCGACGCGAAATCCAGCAGGCCGTCACCGCGCCGCACGGACCGGACGGGCACTACCCGGGCACCTGCCGCGACCTGACGGCGGCGCAGCGGCAGGAGAAGCGGGACAGCGGACGCCCGCCGGCGCTCCGGTTGCGCGCCGACCTCGCCGCGTTCACGGTGCACGACCTGTTGCGGGGCCCGCACACCGGACTCGTCGACGACGTGGTGCTCCGCCGCGGCGACGGAGTCCCCGCATACAACCTGGCCGTCGTCGTCGACGATGCCGCGCAGGGCATCGACCAGGTGGTCCGTGGCGACGACCTGCTCGGCTCGGCACCACGTCAAGCCTATCTGGCGTCCCTCCTCGGGTTGCCGGTGCCGGTGTACGCGCACGTCCCCCTTGCATTGAATGCGGACGGCCAACGGCTCGCGAAACGAGACGGCGCCGTCACCCTCGCGGACCAGCGGGCCGCCGGACGCGACCCGCACGCGGTGCGGGGCCTGCTCGCCCGCACCCTCGGGCTGGCAGAACCGGGCGAGCGTCCGTCGATGCCTGACCTGCTCGACCGGTTCGATCCCGACGTGCTCCCCCGCGACCCGTGGGTGTTCGTCCCGGACGCCCCGCCGTAGCCGAATCGGTACGAAACACCTGCTTGTCGCCGTGCGAGTGTCCGACGGGCGTCGTACTGTCATGCCAGCACGGCACACGGTACGACCGCACTGCACCACCGACTCTGCACGACGAGGGGATGCCCGTGAGCGACAACCCGCCCGGAGTTCCGGACCCGAACACACCGCAACAGCCCGGATCCGGCACTCCTCCGCCGCCGCCCAACCAGGGGTATCCCCCGCCGCCCAACCAGGGGTATCCCCCGCCGGGCCAGGGCCAGCCGACGTACGGCCAACCCGGCGGCTATCCCCCGCCACCGGGATACGGGGCGCCGCAGCCCGGCGGCTACCCGCCGCCACCCCCGACCGGTGGATACGGGGCACCGCTGCAGCCGGCCCCGGGGTTCGGCGGCCCCGGCGGCAGCCCGCAGCTGACGGTCGGTGACGCCCTCGGCTACGCGTGGAGCAAGTTCAAGGCCAACGCCGGGGTGTGGATCGGAATCCTGATCGTCGCCGCGATCATCAGCGGCGCGGTCGCCGCGATCTTCACCGACTGGTCCAGGGTGACCGACGCCGACGCGGACATGGACTTCGCGGACTACGCGGGATTCTGGGACTTCAGCCTCTGGGGGATCATCGGCCGCATCGTCACCACCGTCGTCGGCTACCTGATCAGCGCCGCGTTGGTCCGGGGGGCGCTGGGCGAACTGAACGGAACCAAGCCGAGCTTCGGGGCGTTCTTCCAGTTCAGCAACGTCGGCGCGATCATCATCGCCAGCTTCCTGGTCGGGCTGATCACCGGCATCGGGTTCCTGCTGTTCATCATTCCCGGCATCATCATCGCCTTCCTCACCTACTGGACACTGCAGTTCGTCATCGACAAGGACCAGGACCCGATCACCGCGATCAAGTCCAGCTTCGAGGCGATCTCGGCGAATGTCGGGCAGTTGGTGCTGCTGGCACTGGCGCTGGTCGGGCTGAACATCGTCGGGTTGATCCTGTGCGGGCTGGGCCTGCTGATCACCGTCCCGCTGACGATCATCGCGTCGACCTACGCGTACCGGGTGGTGGTCGGCGGCCGCGTCGCGGCCTGAGCCGCCCGTCCCCGGCGGGGTGCGATCTCCGACACGTCGGTGCTGCTCGGCGGCGTGTGCCGCTGACACGCGGCCGAGGAGGTCCGTATCCTGCCCCCGGCGGTCATCCGACCGCGACGACCCCAGGGGGAGAGATGACCACCGGCGGACCCACCAGCCAGCCCGGACAGGGCGGCCCGACCGAGCAGCCCGGCCACACCGGGCAACCCGCCTATGCCGGGCCGCCGCCCGAGTACCCGGCGCAACCCGAGTACCCGGCGCAGCCCGAGTACCCAGCGCAGCCCGACTACGCGGCGGCAGGCTACCCGCCGCCCCCGCCGCAGTACGGCCAGCCGGGCCACCCGGGTGGGCACGCCCCGTTCGGCGGCTTCCCGCCGGCCCCACCGGCACCGCCGACGGCCGGCGCCCAGGCAGGCGGGTTCTTCGGGGCACTGTTCGACTTCAATTTCAACAGCTACGTGACGCCCAAGGTCGTCAAGATCCTCTACATCCTGCTCACCGTGATGGTCGGGTTGTACACGGTGTTCGGGATCATCGCGGGCATCGCGGGCATCGCGAACGGGGAACCGCTCGGGCTGCTCATCATGATTGGCGCGCCGCTGCTCGGGCTGGTCCTGCTGGCCCTGATGCGGATCAGCCTCGAGTTCTACGTCGCCGTCATCAAGATCTCCGAGGACGTCAAGGAGCTCAAGCGGCGCCCCTGATCGCAAACCTCGCACATCGGGCGCGAACCCTCGCCGGGTTCGCGCCCGACGTCGTCGCGGTGCTTGGATGGCCGACGTGACAGCTTCAGACCAGGCAGGCAAGCAGCCAGAGCAGGCTTCCTTCGCGTACGTCGCCCGCGGCTACTACCCGACCCTCGTCGCGCTGTTCACCGCGGTACTGCTGATCTCCAACATCTGCGCCACCAAGGGCGTCGCGTTCTTCCCCGACGCCGACCTGACGATCGGCCCCCTTCAGGTCCTGCCGATCATCACCGACGGCGGGTTTTTCCTGTTCCCCCTCGCCTACGTCGTCGGTGACGTGCTCAGCGAGGTGTACGGGTTCAAGGCCACCCGGCGGGCCATCTACCTGGGATTCGGCGCCCTGATCCTGGCGTCGGTGTGCTTCCTGATCCTGCTGGAGTTGCCGTCCGCCGACTTCTACGAGAACCAGTCCTCCCTTGAGGCGGTCGTCGGTGTCTACCCGCGGCTGCTGCTGGCTGGCCTGTCTGGCTATCTGGTCGGGCAGCTGTTGAACTCCCTGGTGATGGTGGCGATCAAGGAACGCACCAAGGAGCGGCACCTGTGGGCACGGCTGATCGGCTCGACCGTGGTCGGCGAGTTCGCGGACACCCTGATCTTCTGCGCGATCGCCGCGGGCGCGATCGGCATCTCCACCTGGGAGGACTTCCTGAACTACCTGCTCGTCGGGTTCCTCTGGAAGACGCTCGTCGAGGTGCTGGTCATGCCCGTCACGTACCGCGTCATCGCCTACGTCAAGAAGCGCGAACCGACGTACGTCCTCGCGTCCTGACGCCACCGGATTCCCCGTCCCTGCCCCGAATGACCCATTCGGTCAGTTGAAGTAACCGAATGGGCCATTCGGGACGAGTCCAGGGTGCGGGTCAGGCGCGGGCGGTTGCGTAGAAGTTGCTCAGCGTCTGCGCTTTCAGGTCGTCGAAGTAGCCGCCGTCGATGCTCTCCCGGATCCGGTCCACCAGGCGGATCGTGAACCGCTCGTTGTGGATCGTCGCCAGCGTCGAGGCGAGCATCTCCTTCGCCTTGAACAGGTGGTGCAGGTAGGCCCGCGAGTAGTTGCGGCAGGTGTAGCAGTCGCAGTTCTCGTCGATCGGGTTGAAGTCCCGCCTGAAGCGGCTGGTGTTGACGTTGAACCGGCCGCCCTCGGTGTACATCGCCGCATTGCGCGCCACCCGGGACGGGTTCACGCAGTCGAAGGTGTCGGCGCCGTTCTCGACCGCGGTGAACAGGTCGTCGGGCTCGCTGATGCCCAGCAGATGCCGCGGCTTGTGCTCCGGCAGCTCCTCGTTGCACCAGCGGACGATCGTGCCGAGGTTCTGCTTCTCCAGCGCACCGCCGATGCCGTAACCGTCGAAGCCGCGGCCCGTCTCGCCGACGATCGACTCCAGTCCCCGGCACGCCTGCCTGCGCAGGTCCTCGTACTGGGCGCCCTGCACGACACCGAACAGCGCCTGATACGGCCGGTGCCTGCGCTCGGCGGTGAGCCGTTCGTGTGCGGCGATGCACCGCACCGCCCACGCCTGCGTCCGCTGCACCGACTGCTCCTGGTAGCCCCTGGTATTGAACAGCGTGGTGAGCTCGTCGAACGCGAAGATGATGTCGGCTCCCAGCTGATGCTGGATGCCCATCGAGATCTCCGGGGTGAATCGGTGCCTGCTGCCGTCCCGGTGCGACTTGAACGTCACCCCGTCGTCGTCGACGTGCGCGAGCCGCTCCTTGCCCTGCGCGATCACGTCGTCGGATTGCACCCCGACGGCGTCCATCGCGAGGACCTTCTTGAAGCCGACACCGAGGGACATCACCTGGAACCCGCCGCTGTCGGTGAACGTCGGCCCGGGCCAGTTCATGAACCGGCCGAGGCCCCCCGCCTCGTCGACGATGTCCGGGCCCGGCTGCAGGTACAGGTGGTAGGCGTTGGCGAGGACGGCCTGCGCCCCCGCCTCCCGGATGGTCTCCGGCAGCACGGCCTTCACGGTCGCGTTGGTGCCGACCGCGATGAACGCCGGGGTGGCGATGTCCCCGTGCGGGGTGTGGATCGTGCCCGTCCGCCCGAGCTGCCCGGGGATCCGGGTCCGCACCGTGAAGAACGGGTCGTTCGGGGTGGGCACCGGAGTGTTGTCGTCTGTCACGTGGTCCGTCTCTTCGATCACGCCTGCACCTGGGCCGGGCCGGCGAACTGGCTGTTGTAGAGCTCCGAGTAGGCGCCGTCGGGGTCGAGCAGCAGCTGCGTGTGTGTGCCCTGTTCGACGATCTGCCCGTCCTGCATCACGATGATCAGGTCCGCGTCGCGGATGGTGGACAACCGGTGCGCGATCACGAAGCTGGTGCGGTCGCTGCGCAGCGCCGCGGTCGCGTGCTGCACGAGCAGCTCGGTGCGGGTGTCGACCGAGCTGGTCGCCTCGTCCAGGATCAGGATGGACGGCTCGGCGAGGAACGCGCGGGCGATGGTGATCAGCTGCTTCTCGCCCGCGCTGACGTTGTTGCCCTCCTCGTCGATGACGGTGTCGTAGCCGTTCGGCAGGGTCCGCACGAAGCGGTCGACGTGGCTCATCCGCGCGGCCTGCAGGATCTGCTCCTCGGTCGCGCCGGGCAGGCCGTAGGCGATGTTGTCGCGGATGGTCCCGCCGAACAGCCAGGTGTCCTGCAGCACCATCCCGATCCGGGAGCGCAGGTCGTCGCGGGTCATCGTCGCGATGTCGACGCCGTCGAGCAGGATCCGGCCCGAGTTCACCTCGTAGAACCTCATCACCAGGTTGACCAGTGTCGTCTTGCCCGCACCGGTCGGCCCGACGATCGCGACCATCTGCCCGGGACGGGCGATCAGGTTGAGGTCCTCGATCAGCGGCTGCTCGTCCTTGTAGCGGAACGACACGTCCTGGAACTCGACGAGTCCCCGTTTGGTCCGGGGGGTGGCGGCCTCCTCCGGATCGGCCGACTGCTCCTCCTCGTCGAGCAGTTCGAACACCCGCTCCGCGGACGCGACTCCGGACTGCATCAGGTTCATCATCGAGCTGATCTGCGTGATCGGCTGGGTGAACTGGCGGGAGTACTGGATGAACGCCTGCACGTCGCCGAGGCTCATGGTGCCCGACGCGACCCGCATGCCGCCGATCACCGCGATCGCGACATAGTTCAGGTTCCCGAGGAACATCACGGCGGGCTGCACGAGCCCGGAGATGAACTGTGCCTTGAACGCCGACTGGTAGAGCTTGTCGTTCTTCTCGTCGAACGCGGCCCGGACCTCCCGCTGCCTGCCGAACACTTTCACCAGGTCGTGCCCGGTGTACGTCTCCTCGATCTGGGCGTTCAACGCGCCGGTGGTGTGCCACTGCGCGACGAAGTGCTTCTGCGACCGCTTCGCGATGACCGCGGTGACCGCGATCGACGCGGGAACGGTGAGGATCGCGATCAGGGTGAGCAGCGGCGAGATCCACAGCATCATCCCCAGGATGCCGACGACCGTGAGCAGCGCCGTCAGCATCTGGTTGATGGTCTGGTTGACCGTCTGCGCGACGTTGTCGATGTCGTTGGTGACGCGGGAGAGCAGGTCACCGCGCTGGGTGGTGTCGAAGTAGCTCAACGGCAGCCGGTGAATCTTCGCCTCGACGTCGGCGCGCAGCTGCCGGACGGTGCCCTGGACGATGTTGTTCAGCAGGTACGCCTGCAGCCACGCGAACAGCGAGGCGAGCAGGTACAGGCCGAGCACCAGCGCCAGCACCTGCCCGAGTGCGGTCCAGTCGATGCCGACACCGGGGGTGACGTTCATCGAGGACACCATGTCGGCGAAGGTGTCCTGCCCGTCCGCCCGCAGCGCGTCGACGGCCTGGTCCTTCGTCAACCCGGCGGGCAGCTGATGCCCGACGATGCCGTCGAAGATGATGTTCGTGGCGTGGCCCATGATCTTCGGGCCCATCACGCTGAACACGACGCTGATCGTGGCCAGCACGATGACCGTGCCGACCGCGATGCGGTGCGGCGCCAACCGGCGCAGCAGCCGCCGCAGCGACGGCCCGAAGTTCAGCGCCTTCTTCCCCGGCATCGCGCCGGCCTGCGCTGCACTCACGACGCCTCCTGGGCGGTGAACTGGGAGGCGACGATCTCCGCGTAGGTGGGGCAACTCTCGAGGAGTTGATCGTGCCTGCCCGCACCGACGATGCGGCCGTCGTCGAGCACCAGGATCTGGTCCGCGTCGATGATCGTCGAGACCCGCTGCGCGACGAGGATCAGGCAGGAGTCGCGGGTGACCGGGCGCAGCGCCGCCCGCAGCCGGGCATCGGTGCCGAGGTCGAGCGCCGAGAAGGAGTCGTCGAACAGGTAGATCTCGGCGCTGCGGACGAGGGCGCGGGCGATCGCGATGCGCTGACGCTGGCCGCCGGACAGGTTGGTTCCGCCCTGCGCGACGGGGGTGTCGAGCCCGTCGGGTGCGGCCCGCACGAAGTCCGCGGCCTGCGCGATCTCCAGGGAGCGCCACAGTTGGGCGTCGGTGGCGTCGGGGTTGCCGTAGCGCAGGTTGGTCGCGATGGTGCCGGAGAACAGGAACGGCTTCTGCGGCACCAGACCGATCGAGCCCCGCAGCCGGTCCGGGTCGATGGACCGGACGTCCGCGCCCCCCACCCGCACCTGGCCGTCGGTGACGTCGATCAGCCGCGGGATCAGGTTGAGCAGCGTCGACTTGCCGGACCCGGTGCCGCCGATGATCGCGGTGGTCATGCCCGGTTCGGCGAGGAAGGTGATGTTGCGCAGGACCGGTTCGTCGGCGCCGGGGAACGCGAACGACGCGTCGCGCATCTCGACGATGCCCCGCTCCCGCCAGGAGTCGAGGGTCCAGTCCGGTTCCCGGACGGACGGCTCGGTGTCGAGGACCTCGCTGATCCGTTCGGCGCACACCGAGGCGCGCGGCAGCAGCACGGTCATCACCGTCACCATCATCACCGACATCAGGATCTGCATGATGTAGGACAGCACCGCCGTCAGCGCGCCGATCTCCATCTTCCCGTCGTCGATCAGGTGGGCGCCGAACCACAGCACCGAGATGCTGGTGAGGTTCGCGATCAGCATGACCGCGGGCGCCATGAACGCCATCAGCCGCCCGACCCGCAGCGCGACCGACACGAGCGAGTCGTTGGCCTCCCCGAAGCGTTCCACCTCGTACCGCTCCCGGACGAACGCGCGGACCACCCGGATCCCGGTGATCTGCTCGCGCAGCACCCGGTTGATCGCATCGATCCGCACCTGCATGGACCGGAACTGCGGGATCATCTTCCGGATCACCAGGAACATCGTCAGCGCCAGCGCGGGCACCGCCGCCGCGAGCACCCATGCCAGGCCCTGGGACTGCCGGATCGACATGACGATGCCGCCGATGCACATGATCGGCGCGGCGACCAGGATGGTGCAGGAGATCACCACCACCATCTGCACCTGCTGGACATCGTTGGTGTTGCGGGTGATCAGCGACGGCGCGCCGAAGAAGCCGACCTCCCTGGACGAGAAGTCGCCGACCTTGTACATGACGGCGGCGCGCAGGTCACGGCCGAGCCCCATCGCGGCGCGGGCGCCGAAATACACGGCGCCGATGCTGCAGGCGATCTGCAGGCAGGTGATGAGCAGCATGATGCCGCCGGTGGACAGCACCACACCGGTGTCGCCCTTGGTGACGCCCTTGTCGATGATGTCGGCGTTCAGGCTCGGCAGGTACAGCGATGCCATCGTGGAGATCAACTGCAGGACGATCACACCCGCGAGGGCGGCCCGGTACGGCCGCAGGTATGTCCGCAGCAGTGAGTACAACATATCGAAAGAGGCTACCAACCTGCTCGTTTGTCGTCGGGCGGGCGCGCGGGCGGGACGGTCAGCGGCGGTGCCACGCCTGCGGGTCGGCGGTCAGGTCGGCGACAAACGCGGGCAGGTCGCCCGCGGCGATGTCGGCGACGGTGACGGCCTCGAGCACGGCACGCAGGTTCACCCGGACCGCGATCCATACGTCCCGGAGCGGCGCGGCGGCGCCGCCGTAGGTGACCTCCTCGGGGCGGTCCCCGCGCACGGAGGCGAGGGGTCCCTCGACGGCGCGGATCACGTCCGCGACCGCGATGTCCGCCGCGGGCCGGGCCAGCCAGTAGCCCCCGTCGGGGCCGCGGCGGCTGTGCACCAGGCCTGCGCGGCGCAGGTCGCCGAGAACGGCTTCAAGGAACTTGTGGGGAATGGACTGGGCGCCTGCCAGGTGCTCGGCCTTGACCGGTGTGGTGTCCGCGGCGGCGATCTCGACGAGGGTGCGCACCGCGTAGTCGACCTTCGCGCTGATGTGCACGCCACCCACCCCTCGTCGGACCCGTCGCCAACGCAAATTCCTACCATCCAGGTATGAAACCGGCAAGGCCGCCTCATCCGGGTAGTCCGGCGACGACGGCGGCGACGTTGTCGAGGCTGGCACTGCCCGAATCGAGGTACCCGCTGTGGCCCGTCACGCCGGTGAGCGAGTCGCGGGCGGCGGTGGGCAGGACGGTGACGCCGGCGAGCGTGTCCGGGTCGGCGCCGTAGACGCCGAGGTCGGCGATCAGGTCGCCGGGGGCGTCCGCGGCGAACACCCGACCCGGCGCGAGCCCGAGGTCGGTGACGTCGTCGGCGCCGACGCCGGGCGAGCCGAGGAACACCGCGTCGTCGACGCCTGCCGGTCCGTGTTGCAGCGCCAACCCGGTGACCGTCGATCCGTAGGAGTGGCCGACCGCGGTCAGGTGCATCTCCCCGGACCGCGCCGCGGTGAGGCCGCGCAGGAAGGACGCCAGCGACTCGGCCCCCGACCGAGCCGCGGCACCACCCGCGAGGTCGACCACCGCATCCCGCAGCGCATCGAACGGCTCCGCCGGGTCCAGTTGCGGCGCACGATAATCCATCCACACGACCGTTGCGACGGACTCGTCGCGGCCGACTGCGCCGAGCTGCCTGGCACCGCTCGCCCGCACCCGGGTCAGGGCATCGGCGTACCTCCCGAGGTCGCCCCCGACGGTGGAGTTCACGCCCGGCGTGAACACCGCGACGTGGTCGGCGCGGTCGACATCGCCGACCGCGACCGCGGCGCGCACCTCTGCGCCGCCGCGATAGACGAGCAGTCGTCGCTCCGGGTCGTCGAGAGCCCGTGCCACGGAGTCGATCTCGTCGAGACGGGCCCGCGCCGCCGACACCTCGGCCCGGGCCCACCAGCTGGCGCCACCGAGGGGATCCCGGTACCGGCCCGCCGCCCGAATCTCCTCGATGCGGTCGGCGAGGCCGCGCCGGTCGGCCTCCAGCACCGCCCGGTTCGCGGTGTCACGGACCGCCGCCGGGATGCCGTCACGGTTGCCGATCCAGTCCGGATGCTCGGCGAGCACGGCACCGCGCTGTGCCGGAGTCAGCCGCCGCCAATAGCGCGAATTGTCTTCGGGGGACGCATCGCCCGGCGGGACCGATGCATGGTCCACGCCACGGAGCGCCGTCGCTGCCGCGCGGTCGGCGGCGTCCACCGCATCGAGTGCCGCCGCCAACCTGGCGTCCTGGATCCGGGCCAGCTCGGCGAGCGCGACCCGCATCAGGACGGTGACGAGCAGGCTGCCGAGCCGGGACGTCGCCGGCGCGGCGACCCGCCCGGAGTCGGTGACGCGCAGCCCGAACCGGTCGACCGCCTCGTCCGCGAGGGCGAGCGCCGCGGCGCGGGCGGCACCGACCCGGTGCGCGGCCTCCCGCAGCGCCCCGGCGACGGCGTCGAGGTGCGCGGACAACGCCTTCGACGCGGCGACTTCTCGATCCGACCGCTCCGCCGCGGCGACGGCGGCGACCCCGGTCCACGCGACGTCCCGAACCCGGGCATCCGCGCAGGCGACGCTCGCGAGGTGGTGCTCGCTCAGCGCGGTAAGAACGGCGGCATGCCCGGTCAGCGCCTCCGGGGTCCAGGCGCGCAGTTGGGTGAGGGTGGGACGCATCAGAGTTCGCCGCGCAGCCGGGCCGCCGTCGCATCGTCGGCGGCGAGGTATCCGGCCGCGGACCGTCGTGCGGTGGCGGCCATCTCCTGGAGCCGCGCGGCGGCATCCCCGACCGCACCGGACAGGCCCACGGACAGCGGCACCAGCACGGCCGCGGTGTCCGACCCGGGCAACGCCGCCGCCGCGGCCGCGATCGGCGCCGCGGGGTCACCGCCCGCCGTCCGGCCCGCCGCGACGGCCAACGCCGCCGCCAGCGTCTCCACCGCCGCGACGTCGACGCTCATCTCCCCCGACATCGGCTACCCCCTCCGGCACTCCGCTGTGCTCAGCCGCACGCTAGCGCTGATCGGGGCGGGGAATCGGCCGTCCACAGGCGGCGATCCCCAGGGGAACCGGCCGCGCCCGGGGTGCGTCGCACGGCACTCCGGGCGACGCACTCGCGGTGGGTCAGCAGCTGTCGAATCGCCATTCGCCGTCGAGGTAGGTCCACGTCATCGGCGCCTTGTTGCCCTTGCCGTCGAACGAGGTCGCGACGACGGTCGCCGAGTCACCGTCCATCGTGATCTCGACCTGCTGCGGGCCGGAGAAGTCCCGGCCCGCGTACGCCGTCGCCGCCGCCTCGGTGTATTCCTCCCGCCCGAACTTCTCCTGGCAGCGCGCGGACAGGTTGTCGTAATCGGCGGCCCAGTCGCCCTGCTGCAGGTTCGCGTACTGGGCGTCGAGCGCGGCCCGCAAGCCGTCCTCGGTGGCACCGGACGACTCGTCCGACGAGCATCCGGCGAGAGCCAGCAGCGCAGCACCGGCGAGGGGAATCACGATCGAGGCCTTGTTCACGGCCACCATGGTTACCAGAATGGCCGGTCCACCGCGCCGAGACGGGGACACCCGCACGAAAAAAGCTCCCCACCTGCGTACACAGCTGGGGAGCCTTGGCGGTGGCGGAGGGATTTGAACCCTCGGTACGGGGTTACCGTACACAGCATTTCGAGTGCTGCACCTTCGGCCGCTCGGACACGCCACCGCGGGAAACAGTACCCGAATGCCCCCGCGGGAACGAAATCGTGCCTCAACCTGCAGAAACAGGCGAAGTCGCCGAGGCCCTTCGCGGCACGTACTCGACCACCTCGACGCCCGAGGAGAACGTCCGGGTGTCCACCACGTCGAACACCGCGGGCCGATACGCGACCCCACCGAAGAGCGGGACACCGGCACCGAAGAGCACCGGGTGACGCTTCACGATCAGTCTGTCGATCTCGTCGACGAGCGCACCGGCCAGTGCGCCGCCGCCACACAGCCAGATGTCCGCGCCGTCCGTGCGCCTCAGTTCACGCACCAGTTCCACCGGGTCGGCGGCGGCGACCTCCAGGTTCTCTGCATCGGCGTGGTTGCTGCGCGAGAACACGATCTGGCGCAGGTGCCGATACGGGCTGGTCGCGCCTTCGGCCGCGCCGCCCGCATAGGTGTTCCACCCCATCAGCACGGTGTCGAATCGGGTGCCCGGCTGGGGAATTCCGAGGTGCGCGGCACCGTCGGTGGGGATGGCGTCGGCGAACCGGGCGAGGTCGGCCATGTGGTCGCCCTCCATCAGAAATGCGTCGTATCGACCGTCGGGGCCCGCGATGTAGCCGTCGAGGCTCGCGGCGACGTAGTACACGAGTTCACGCATGCCGGACTCCAATCACTGCAGTTGTTGTGGTTGCCACGAACATACAACAGGTGTCGTGGTTGCGCTAGGATTCGTCGCATGGCACGCAATGACGAACGTCGGCAGCTGCTCGCCGACGCGGGCCTGACCGTCCTCGCCGCCGAGGGCGCCCGGGGCCTCACCCACCGGGCGGTCGATCGTGCGGCGGGCGTCCCGCTGGGCACCGCATCGAACTACTTCCGCAGCCGGGACGCCCTCATCGCCGGCCTCGTGGAACGGATCGGCGAACGACTGATCCCCGGCGCCGAGGCCCTGGCAACGCTGGCCGACCGCGAGCCGAGCCGCGAACTGTTCGCCGACTATGTCCGGGACATCGTCCGGCGGCTCACCGAGAATCGCGAGGTGACGCTCGCGCTGTTCGAGCTCCGACTGGAAAGCAGCCGACGACCCGAGGTCGCGGCAATGATGTCCGCTTGGGGCCGAACCGGATTCGAGGCGGATGTCGCGTTCAACACCGCGGCCGGGCTGCCGGGCGGCGCGCGGGAAATCGCGCTGTTCCACTACGCCGTCGACGGCCTACTTCTCGAGCGGCTGACCACTCCCCTGATGCCCGACACCCCGACGGACGAGATCATCGACGCCCTGGTGTCGGGGCTCCTGCCACCGTGAGCGACCCGGTCAGCGGCGGGTCCGGAAGAAGTCGTCGAGCAGGGCCGCGCACTCCGCTTCCAGGACACCGCCGCGGACCTGCGGGCGGTGGGTGAGCCTGCGGTCGCGGACCACATCCCACAGCGACCCGACCGCGCCGGTCTTCGGTTCCCACGCCCCGAACACCACCCGGGACACCCGCGCGAGCACCAACGCGCCCGCGCACATCGTGCACGGTTCCAGGGTCACCGCCAGCGTCGCACCCTCCAGACGCCAGCCGTCGCCGTGCGCCTTCGCCGCCCGCCGCAGCGCCACGATCTCCGCGTGCGCGGTCGGGTCCCCGGCCGCCTCCCGCGCGTTCGCGGCCCGCGCGAGCTCCACCCCGTCGGCGTCGAAGACCACCGCCCCCACCGGAACATCCGCGGCGTCCGCGGCACCCGCCGCCTCGATCGCGGCCCGCACCATCGCCTCGTCGCGGGCGAGCGGCAGCGTCACTACCGGGAAGCGGCGTCGAGAACCGCGGACAGCTCCGAGCCGAACCCGAGCCGCTGCGCGATCATCGACAACTGCTCATCGGGGTACAGGTCGGTTTCCGCGAGGATCACCCCGAGCACCGGCTCGGGCAGGCCGAGATCGGACAGGACGCCGAGGTCGCCCTCCTCCCACGGCTCGATGTCGTCGAGATCGTCCGGGTCGACGTCGGGGGTCTCGATGTTCAGCGCCTCCAGCACATCGGCGGCGATGTCGTAGTCGAGGGCCATCGTCGCATCGGACAACAGCAGCCGGGTCCCGGTCGGGGCGGGCCGCAGGATCACGAAGAACTCCTCGTCGACATCGAGGAGACCGAACACCGCACCCGAGGCGCGCATGGCGAGCAGTTCCTTCTCGGCCTGCTCCAGGCTCGCGAGCGCCGCCCCGGTGAGGGCCGTGCACTTCCACTTCCCGTCGTCGAGCACCACTGCAACACCGAAGCCGTCGAGGTCTTCGAACTGGTCCGAGGGGGCGTTGTTCCCCGCGCGCTGAGCAGCCATGCGGCAACCGTAGTCCGCGTTCGGCCCCTACATGAAGTTCAGCGGGCAAATGTGCCAACCTAGGCGAGTGTCCGCTGAATCGACTGCTACCCCGGTGTGTGTGCTCGGCCTCGGACTGATCGGCGGATCGCTGCTGCGGGCCGCCGTCGCAGCGGGACGGCAGGCGTGGGGGTGGAACCGATCCGCAGGCCCGGCCGACGAGGCCCGCGCCGACGGTTTCGACGCGGGCACCGACCTGCGGGCGGCGCTGATCCGCGCCGCGGACACCGACGCGATCGTGGTGATCGCCGTCCCCGAACCCGCCCTCGACGGCGTCCTGACGCAGGTCGCCGCGCACGCGCCCGCCTGCACGCTCACCGACGTGATCAGCGTCAAGGGCTCGGTCCTTGCTGCCGTCCGCAGGCACGGCCTCGCCGCGCGGTTCGCGGGCGGGCACCCGATGGCCGGGACCGCGGAGTCCGGATGGTCGGCCGGGTTCCCTGGCCTGTTCGACGGGGCGGCGTGGGTGGTCGCCGCCGAGGACGACACCGCCCCGGACGCGTGGACGCGGGTCGCGCGCCTCGCCCTGGACTGTGGGTCCGTGGTCGTGCCCGCCTGCGCCGCCGAGCACGACTCCGCGGTCGCCCGGATCTCGCACCTGCCGCACCTGCTGGCCGAGGCGCTGGCCGTGACCGCCGCGGCCGGTGGGGATCTGGCGTTGGCCCTTGCCGCGGGGTCGTACCGGGACGGCACCCGGGTCGCGGGCACCGCACCCGCGTTGGTCCGGGCGATGTGCGAGGCCAACGCCCCGGCGTTGACGGTGGCGCTCGACGAGGCGCTGGCGCTGCTGACCGAGGCGCGCCGGGCGCTGGCGGAGTCGGGGAGCACCGAGACCCTCGTCGAGGCCGGGTACCGGGCCCGGCAGCGTCACGACGACCTGGACCGCTGGGACATCACCGGCATCGAGATCGGCGCCCCCGGCTGGGCGGAGGCCCTGCGGGAGGCGGGTCGCCGGGGTGGCGCGCTCCGCGCACTGTGAGTCCTTCTGGTCCGCGTGCGGGCCAAAAGGACTCACGGGCGGAGCCGCTCAGATGCGTTCGGCGAGGCCCGGATAGTCGAGGATGAATCCGTCGGGGTCGACGGTGATCGACGAGCTGGACACCGGCGAGAGCACGTGGATGCCGTCGGGGCCGGAGCTGTAGGTCAGGTCCGCGGGCCGCACGCTCAGGTCGGGCAGGTACACGTACACGACCGGAACCTGGACGTCCTCGGAGTCGCGCTGCATCCCGAACCGCCGGATCGGCAGGGTGTTGAAGAACGGGCTGAGCACCACGTCCACGTCGAGCGCCCCGCCGAACGCGGACCGGTGGTGACTGCTGCCGTCCTCGACCATCCAGTAGCCCTCGGCGTCCCGGCTGATCGAGACGTGCCGTTCCCCGGTCGCGAGGCTGGTCCGCAGGGACAGCCTGCGAGTCACACCCGCCTCATCGGTGACGAGATCGTAGGACGCGCTGAACGCGGGATGCTCGTCGCAGTGACCGCCGATGATCCGGCCGGACGCCTTGATCCGGTTGCCCACCAACTGCACTCGCACCGATTCCATCCGGGGCGCGTGGTGCGCCCGCCAGGTGAGGACCGCGGGCCAAACGGTGTCGGCGCCCTGCGCAGGAGTGGTCACCTGTCTACGGTAAGCGACGCAACGCGGTTCAGCAGCCGAGGCCACCGCCAGCGTGCCGGCCGAACATTGTGGAGCACGGGCGTCCGTCGTGGTCGGGAACAGCGAAACCTGCGCATTCGATAACACATCGGTCACAGAATGGGGCTGATCGGATTTCAGCCCCAGGAGGTTATCGATGCCCGACAATCAGGAGATCTGGTCCGCCGAGGCCCGCCGCGTCCTGATCGAAGTGGCCGGCACCTACCAGCGCACCCTCAGTTATCAGGAACTCGCCGACGAGATCCAGGAGCGGTCCGGGGTGCGGACCCGCAACCTTCTGCAGAACTGGATCGGCAAGACCCTCAGCCGGGTCGGGGCGGACTGCGCGGCACGCGGCGAACCGTTGCTGTCCGCGCTGTGCGTCAGCGTCAACGGCACCGTCGGCGAGGGCTACGCGAAGGCCGTGCTCGCGACGTACGGCATCGCGGCCGACGACCTCGAGCTGCATGCCGCCGAGGAACGACTGCGGTGCTATCGACACTTCGGCGCGGTGGACCTGCCCGTCGACGGTGGCGTCGCGACGCTCGCCCCGAGCGTGGTGCAGGCCCGCGCGAAGGCCCAGAAACGCGACCTCAGCAGGCGCCGCGAGCTGCTCACGACCTGCGGCGAGTGCTTCCAGGTGCAGTCGCTGACCGGGATCTGCGGCTGCAGCTGGTGACCCGGACGGACATCGAACGGGCGGATGCCGAGCGCGGCTCTCGGCCGATGTTCCGGTAACCGCCCGTTCGGGCGCGACCGATCCCCCGGCGGATCGGAAAAGCCCCGCGCCGGCAGTGCCGACGCGGGGCTTTCCTTGGTGCGCCCGAAGGGATTCGAACCCCTAACCTTCTGATCCGTAGTCAGATGCTCTATCCGTTGAGCTACGGGCGCATGTCTTCAGTTGTGCCGATCCAAAGATCGACGGTGTCGGCGAACCGACGTGGCGGAAGCGAGAGGATTTGAACCTCCGGTCCCCTGTAAGGAGGACAACTCATTAGCAGTGAGTCCCATTCGGCCGCTCTGGCACGCTTCCTAGGCTCAGGTCCTTTCGAACCGCCGGGACGAAAGATTACACAGGGTCCGCTCGATTCTGCAAAACGGCTGGTGAATCCGCCGTTCCCGCTGGTCGCCGACCGCGAGCCGGACCGAATTCGGCAGTCCGACGTCCGAGCAGGCCTCTCCGCGCATAATGGTTCGTTGTGAACGCACGCATCCGCCCCGACCTCGCCGCCATCAGCCCCTACACCCCCGGCCGCAGCTACCCGGGCGCGTACAAGCTGGCGAGCAACGAGGTCACCGCCGGACCGCTTCCCGGCGTGGTGGCCGCGATCGCCGAGGCGGCCGCTGGCGCCAACCGCTACCCCGACAACGGATCGGTGGCACTGCGGGACGCGCTGGCGAACAAGCTCGGGGTCGACGCCGACCGGATCGCGACCGGCTGCGGCTCGGTCAGCCTGTGCCAGGAACTGGTCCAGATCACCGCGGGCCCCGGCGACGAGGTGATGTTCGGGTGGCGCGCCTTCGAGGTGTACCCGGTGCTCGCGCAGGTCGTCGGTGCGACCCCGGTCGGCGTTCCGCTGACCGCGGACCACGTCCACGACCTCGACGCGATGCTCGCCGCGATCACCGACCGCACGCGGCTGATCTTCGTGTGCAACCCGAACAA
Source organism: Rhodococcus sp. NPDC058532 (assembly GCF_042719255.1). Lineage (NCBI taxonomy): Bacteria > Bacillati > Actinomycetota > Actinomycetes > Mycobacteriales > Nocardiaceae > Rhodococcus > Rhodococcus sp. NPDC058532. The sequence goes on along the minus strand of NZ_JBHXNU010000007.1, from coordinate 131,161 downwards.
CCCGACCGGGACGGTCGTCGCCGCGGCCGCCCTGGAACGATTCCTCGACGCGGTCCCCGGCGACATCCTCGTCGTCCTCGACGAGGCCTACTACGAATACATGCGTCCCGGCGCGGACGGGACCGCCGTCAACGGTGTCGCCCTCGCCGAGGGCCGACCCAACGTCGTTGTCCTGCGCACCTTCTCCAAGGCGTACGGCCTGGCCGGAATCCGCGTCGGATACGCCGTCGGCGACCCCGAGATCGTGGCGGCGCTGAGCAAGGTGCACCTGCCGTTCGCGGTCAGTTCGATCGCGCAGACCGCGGCCATCGCCTCGCTCGCGGTCGAGGACGCGCTGCTGGCCCGCACCGATACGGTGGTCGCCGAGCGGACGCGGGTGCGGGACGCGCTGCTCGCGGCCGGGTACGAGGTGCCCCCGTCGAACGCGAACTTCCTGTGGCTGCCGCTCGGCGCCTGCACGACGGAGTTCGCGGAGGGCAGCATCAGCGAGGGTGTCGTGCTGCGACCGTTCGCCGGCGACGGCGTCCGGGTGACCATCGGCGACCCCGTCGAGAACGACGCCTTCCTCGCCTTCGCGACCGGCACCGGCCTCGCGATCCGGAAGGCAGCGCAGGACTGACCGGCCGGTCGTGGTCACACCCGCAGTGCGCGGGCCAGCGTCGGCCAGGCGTCGTGCAGGTCCAGCTGCCAGTAGGGCCACGAGTGCGTTCCGGTGTCGCGGTAGCGGACGGTCGCGGGGATGCCGAGCTGCCGCAGCCGGGCGTCGAACAGTCGGGTGCACTGCAGCGCGGCGGCCTCCAACGCGGCACCGAGCGTGATCGCGCTCAGCCCGTCCACGGTGCTGGGGTCGTCCAGCGGGCCGATCACCCCGTTGCCGGTGGAGAGGTAGACGGCCTTGCCCCGCAAGGCATCCGCATTGCGCATCGGATCGTTCGCCGCCCACGCCGGGTCGCCCTCGGGCCCCCACATGTTGTCGGCGTCGCCGCCCTTCCAGGCCACGGTGGCCCGCACCGACAGCCGCGAGTTCGACTGGCTGTTGTCCGGGCATCCACTGAAGGCCGCCACCCCCGCGAACATCGCCGGATGGCGGGTGGCGAGGTTCAGCGCGGCGTGTGCGCCCATCGACAGGCCCGCGATCGCGTTGACGCCGTTGCCCGCGAATCGGGCCTCGATGATCGGTGGCAGTTCCCGGGTCAGGAACGTCTCCCATTCGTCGACACCGAGCGTCGGATCGGGCCGCAGCCAATTGGTGTAGTAGCTCCCGGTGCCGCCGACCGGCAGCACCACGTTGACCGGCTTGTCGGCGAAGAAGGCGACGGCATCGGTCTTCTGGGTCCAGGTGCTCTCCCGGTAGTTCGACTCCTCACCACCGCCCGCGCCGTCGAGCAGGTAGAGGGTGGGCCGCGGACCGGTGCGCTGCGGCGGCAGCAGCACCTGGACCTGGATGATCTCCCGCATCGACGGCGACCGCACGAATACCGCGGCACGCCGGTCGGTGAGCATCGTGACTCGATCGACGGTCGCGGACTGCTGCCCGGGCGACGCCTGCGGCGCGGCACCGGACACGGGGGTGATCAGGCCGCAGAGGGCCGCGGACAGTGCCAGCGTCACGAGAAGCTTCATGGGCCCACCTCGTGCGGCGCCCCCGCCGGGTTGCGGACGAGCCGCCGCGGCCACGGTATCCGAAGACCGGCGCCCCGCGCAGCGCGACACGAGCGCCCGTCGGGCGCCCGGCGGCGGGACCCGGTCGATCCGCTCGCGGGAATCCACCAGCGCAAAGCGGGCTATCATTGTGTCGCCCATCACCTGCGTGAACGAGGTGCCTCATGCGGATTCAGCGTCGCCTCCGCTCCACCGGTCTCGCCCTCGCCGCCTCCGCGTCCCTGGTCGTGGGCGGGGTGTGCGCGCTCGCTCCCGACGCCGCGGCCGCAGGCGACACCCGGGACGGACCAACGGTGACCATCGGCGACGGGTCGGCCCACTCGTACGTCACGGTCGGCGGGGACGGCACGCCGACCGCCACCGGCATCCGGATGACCGCGGCCGCGCTCGACGGGCTGACCTCCGCGGCGGACGTCCCGATGCAGATGTTCCGGCTCGCGCTGCCGCAGGACGCGCCGGAGACGGTGTTCGACCATCTGACGGTCGACTGGAACCCGCACGGGCACGAACCGGCGGGCGTCTTCACCAAACCCCATTTCGACATGCACTTCTACATGATCGATTCCGCCGCGGTCGGCGAGATCACCCCGATGCGACTCGACTTCATTCCGCGCGCGTCGAATGTTCCGCCTGCGCGTTACATGCCTGCCGGGTACGCACCGGCACCCGGCCCCGCCGTGCTGAACACGGTGCCCGACATGGGAATGCACTGGTTCGACAGCGCCGACAGGATCGGGCCCGGCTTCGACTTCCAGCAGGTGCTGATCGCCGGATCATGGGACGGTGCATACACATTCATGGAACCGATGATGACGCGCGACTGGATGTTGACGAGGCAGAGCGTCGAGCAGCAGATCAGGCAGCCCGAGGCCTACGCGAAGAGTGGGTACTACCCCACCACCTACTCCGCGCGCTTCGACGAGTCCTCAAACGAGTATGTCGTCGAGTTCGGCGGCATGGTGCTGCGGGCGGCGTCCTGATCGAGGACGCGCGCGGGCGTTCACCCGACGAAAGTCGGTCCGCGGGGCTACAGTCGGTCCCGACTCGTCTCTTCGTCCGCAAGGTGGGATCGCGATGAAGCTGATCACGAAGATGTCGGCCACGGCTCTCGTTGCCGGGGCGATGTTCGTCGGCACGGGGACCGCGCACGCCGACCCCGCCCCGCCCCCGCCGCTGACCAAACAGCAGGCCCTCGACAACATGCTCGCCGAACTGGGCATGGGGTGGGCGCAGGGCGGCGCGGCGGGCACCGCGATCGGCGCCGCCGTCGGACTCGGCATCGGCTGCGTGTCGATGTTCCCGGGCAGCCTCGCCGGCTGCATGATCGGCGCCCCCACCGGTGCCGCGATCGGTGCCGCGGTGGGCATCGGCAACGGCAACCCGAAGGCCCAGCAGGCCATCGAGACGTACCTGAACACACCCGGATAGCTAGCCGGCGAGGTCGTCCGGACCGATCGGATCGGCGGTCGCCCAGTCGGCCGCGTTCATCGCGGCACCGGCCCGCAGCCAGCGGACGGCGACGACACCGGCAATCGCGATCGCCGCGATCACCGCCCACCGCGTTCCGGCCGTCACCCCGATCATCGGAGCGGCACCGGCTGGTACTCCCCGTACACGCCGCGCGCGTCGCCGGCCAGGTACTGCTCGTGCTGAATCTGGGCACGCGCCGCCAGCCCGGACGCGGTCGCACGCTGCCCGGTCAGCCGATCACGCCGCCGCGCGAGCCCGATCCCGACCAGCTTGTAGATGCCCCACGCCGCGATCCCGACCAGCACGGTGCCGACGATCAGCGCCCAGAAGGTCAACAGCAGCACCAACACCACCGCGGCACCCACCCAGCCGCCAGGAACCTTGCGCATCTCGCTCCTCCGATGTTCGACGCGGCCACGCTGCCGGGCCCCAGTGTGGCAGCGGGCACCGACACCGCGGGGCGCCACCTCCGCACGACAACGCCCCCACCCGATCCGGGTGGGGGCGTTCGGCGGAAGCGGAGGGATTTGAACCCCCGGTGGGTTTAACGCCACGCTCGCTTTCAAGGCGAGTGCATTCGGCCGCTCTGCCACGCTTCCGTGGCGAATCCTAACCGCCGGGAGCACCGCGGGACCAACTCGGCGCCGGTCAGGCGCCGGGCCGGGTGTCGAGCGCCCCGTCGACCTTGTCGAACACCGTCGCCATCCCGGCCAGTTCATCGGCGTCGAGCAGGTCGATCAGATACCCGCGGACCCCGCGCACGTGGGTCGGCGCCGCCTCGGCGAGCTTCGCGCGCCCGGCGTCGGTGATCAGGGCAAGGACGCCGCGACCGTCCTCGACGCAGGTGCTGCGGGTGACCAGGTTTTCCGTCTCCAGCCGCCGCACCTGATGGGTCAGTCTGCTGCGAGACGAGAGCACCCCGTCGGCGAGTTCGCTCATCCGCACCGACCCGTCCGGGGACTCCGACAGCATCACGAGGATCCGGTAGTCGGCCAGGGAAATCCCGTGCCCGGACTGCAGTTCTCGGCCCAGCACCTCCATTAGGCGCTGGCTGCCCTCGATGAACCCTCGCCACGCCCGCATCTCCGCCGCGTTCAGCCACCGGGGCGCCGCGTCGGTTGCGTCTGCGATCTCTGTTGCCACCTCGCCAGTCTAGTGACCAACCTCCGATCAGATGCTGCGCAGGATCGACGCATCCAGTTCGGCGACCGACGCGAACCCGGCGAGGCCGAGGGTCACGTCCAGGTCGGCGAGCAGCATCCGGAGCGCGTGCCGCACACCGTCCGCGCCTGCGAGTCCCAGCCCGTACACCCACGGTCGCCCGTACAGGACCGCGTCCGCCCCCAGCGCAAGGGCCTTGACGACGTCGGCGCCGCTGCGGATCCCGGAGTCGAGCAGCACGGTGGCCCGCTCCCCCACCGCCGCCGCGACGTCGGGGAGCGCGTCGAGTGCCGCGATCGCACCGTCGACCTGGCGTCCGCCGTGGTTGCTGACCACCACACCGGACGCGCCGGCGTCGACGACCGCGCGCGCGTCGTCGGGATGCACGACCCCCTTCACCGCGATCGGGAGATCTGTCCACTCCCGCAGGCGCGCAATGTCGTTCGCCCGGATCGAGTGGTTGCCGAACATCGACACCCAGGTCAGCACGGCCATCTGCATGGCCTCGACGCTCTCCTCCGGCGGGGTCGCCAGCCGGGACCGGAACACCGGGTCGGACAGGTAGTTCGCGATCCCCTTGGCCCGCAGGAACGGCAGGTGACCCAGCTCGAGATCGCGCGGCCGCCAACCCATCCCGGGCGTGTCGGCGGTGACCACGAGCGCCTTCGCGCCCGCCGCGGTCGCGCGCCGCACCAGCGACTCGGCCACCTCGTCGTCCGACGGCCAGTACAGCTGGTACCACCAGGCGTCGCCGGACACCTGCGCGACCGTCTCGATCGGAGTGGACGCCGCCGTCGAGAGCACCGACCCGACACCGAGTTCCGCCGCGACCGCCCCGACCGCCGCCTCGGCGTCCGGGTGCACCAGCTCAAGCACCCCGACCGGCGCGGTGAGCACGGGTGCCGCGAGCCGCGTCCCGAGCACCTCGACACCGAGGTCCCGGGCGTCGGCGGATGCGGTGCCCCGCAACATCCGCGGCACGATCGAATGCCGGTCGAACGCGGCCAGGTTCGCCGCCGCCGTGCGTTCGGTGGACGCGCTGCCCGCGATGTAGCCGAATGCCTCCGGAGACAACCGCTCCCGGGCCAGGTCCTCGAGCCCGGCCGCCGTCATCGGCAGCGTGGGGACCGTCCCGCCGAGGCCAGCGAAGTAGATCTCGTTCTGCATGTTGCCGAAGTAGGTCACGGCGAGACGGTAACCGGTGTGTCCGCCGGTACTGTCGCCACCGCCCCGGCGTGTTCGCTAGCGTCGAGCCATGCATGCGATCACCGTCACCGCTCCCGGCGGGCCCGAGGTTCTCGCCTGGTCCGAAGTTCCCGACCTGTCCCCCGGCCCCGGCCGGGTGCTCGTCGACGTCGCCGCCACCGCCGTCAACCGCGCGGACGTGCTGCAGCGCCGCGGGCTGTATCCGCCGCCGCCAGGCGAGAGCGAGATCCTGGGGCTCGAGTGCTCCGGCACGGTCGCCGCGGTCGGGGAGGGCGTGACGGACTGGCGGGTCGGCGACCGGGTGTGCGCGCTGCTGGCCGGCGGCGGCTACGCGCAGCAGGTGGTTGTCCCGGCCACGCAGGTACTTCCGGTGCCCGACGGCCTTGACCTGGTCGCTGCGGCGTCGCTGCCGGAGGTCGCCTGCACGGTGTGGTCGAACCTGGTGATGATCGGGGGGATGCACTCCGGGCAGCTGGTGCTCATCCACGGCGGCGGCGGGGGCATCGGCACCCACGCCATCCAGGTCGCCGGCGCGCTCGGCGCCACCGTCGCCGTCACCGCAGGCTCCGAGCACAAGCTCGCCGCCTGCCGCGACCTCGGCGCGACGCTGACCGTCAACTACCGCGAGGACGACTTCGTCGCCGCGGTCCGCGACACCCCGCAGCGCGGCGCCGACCTGATCCTCGACAACATGGGCGCCAAGTACCTGGACCGCAACGTCGACGCGCTCGCCAAGGACGGGCAGCTCTGCGTGATCGGCATGCAGGGCGGCGCGATCGGGGACCTGAACCTCGGGAAGTTGATCGCCAAGCGGGGCCGGGTGTTCGCGACCGGCCTGCGCGGCCGCCCGGAGACCGGTCGGTCGAGCAAGGCGGAGATCGTCGCCGAGGTGACGCGGTCGCTGTGGCCGCTGATCGCGGACGGCACCGTTCGCCCGGTGGTGCACGCGGAGCTGCCGATCACCGAGGCCGCCGCCGCGCACGAGCTGCTGGACTCCGCCGACACCGTCGGCAAGATCGTCCTCACCCTCCCCTGACAGCCGCGCCGGGGTTCCCTAATGTCACATTAGCGATCGTGGAGTGACCCGATGTGACATTAGGGAACCCCGGCGGAGGGGACGGTCAGCCGAGCGAGGCGACGGCACGGACGAGCTGGTCGATTTCGTAGCGCGTGGTGTACGGGGCGAGGCCGATCGTCACGGCGCCGCCCTCCTCGTTGACGCCGAGCGAGTCGAGCAGCCTGCTGCCCCTGCCCCCGACGACGGTGCCGATCCGGCGTTCGGCGAAGTGGTCGGCGACCTTGTCCGCCGGGACACCGGCGATCGTGAAGCTGAGCGTCGGCACCCGGCTGTGCGAGGTCCCTATCAGCGTCACCTGCGGCAGCCTGCGCAGCGACGCGAGCAGCCGCTCGAACAGCCGGTCGTGATAGTCCTGCAGCGAGCTGATCGACGTCTCGAGGCGCTCCCGCCGGGTGCCGCTCGCGGACTCGTCGAGGTTGGCCAGGTAGTCGATGGACGCCGTCAGCCCCGCCAGCAGTGCGTACTGGTGCACGCCCAGTTCGAGGCGTTCCGGGCCCTGCGCGTGCGGGTTCAGCGAGATCGGCGGGATCCGGTCGATCAGACCGGGGTCCCGGAACACCAGCGCCCCGACCTGCGGTCCGCCCCAGGTGGGCCCGTTCACGGCGAGGACGTCGGCGCCGAGCTCGTGGATGTCGACGTGCGCGTACGGCGCTGCGGCGACGGCGTCGCACACCAGCAGGCCGCCCATCTCGTGGATCCGGTCCGCGGCGACCCGCACATCGGGCGCGGACCCGACGATCGGCGACGCCGCGGTCAACGCGACCAGCCGGGTCGTCGGGCCGATGAGTTCGGCGAACTGCCAGCTTGGCAGGTCGCAGGTGTCGATCTCGACCTCCGCCCACCGGACCTGGGCGCCGTACCGGTTCGCCACCCGCAGCCACGGCGCGACGTTGGCCTCCTCGTCCAACCGGGACAGCACCACCCCGGTGCCGAGCCCGAGCCGGGAGCTGAGCGACTCAGCCAGCCACGCCAGCAGCGACGCCCGATCCGGCCCGAGGACGACGCCCGCCGGATCGCCGCCGACCAGGTCGGCGACCGCCTCGCGGGCGGACTGCAGGATCTCGGCGGCGCGGCGGGCGCCGGCATGCCGTCCGGCGTGCGAGGACGCGGAGCCGCGGAACGCCGTCGACACGGCCGTCGACACGGAATCGGGGTGCAGCATTCCGGCCTGCGGATCGAGATGGATCCATCCGTCCCCGAGCGACGGGATCAGTCCCCGCACCCGGGCGACGTCGTAAGCCATGACCGACAGCCTAAGACCTGATTTCCCGGCGATGTGATCGGGATGACGGATTGCACACCCGGCCAGCCGATCTGACCGCGGCCGCGCGGCGGTCGAGCTGCCTCTTCGCGGTTCCGCGCTGAAACCGCGAAGATGGAGCCATGACGCAACCGGAGAATGAGCACGTTGTCGTGATCGGACCCGATGGCAGGCCCGTGGCGCTGACGCCGGGCAGCTCGGCGGCCGACGCCGCAGCGGACGCCGCGGGCACCGGCACCGACGAGCCAGCGGAGGGCGGCGAGGAGCAGCCCTCGGAGACCCTCGCCGACATGGTCGAGCAGCCGGCGAAGGTGATGCGGATCGGGACCATGATCAAGCAGCTCCTCGAGGAGGTGCGGGCGGCGCCGCTCGACGACGCCAGCCGCACCCGGCTCAAGGAAATCCACAAGTCGTCGATTCGTGAGCTCGAGCAGGGCCTCGCGCCGGAGCTGCGGGAGGAACTGGAACGGCTCGCGTTGCCGTTCACCGACGGCAGCGTTCCGTCGGACGCCGAGCTGCGGATCGCGCAGGCCCAGCTGGTCGGCTGGCTGGAGGGCTTGTTCCACGGCATCCAGACCGCGCTGTTCGCGCAGCAGATGGCCGCGCGGGCGCAGCTCGAGCAGATGCGGCAGGGTGCGCTGCCGCCCGGGCTGGGCGGCGGCGCGCACCCGCAGTCGGGGCAGCAGCAGCCGCAGGCGGGCACCGGCCAGTACCTGTGAGCCACCCCCGCTCGTTGGCAGCAGCCCGCCTTCCCCCCCCCACAGACCCGGAACCCCCCTCTCGGTGGTTGGGTGGGGCACCCTTTTCCCCACCCCCCGCCCCCCCCCCCCTCTCCCACCCCCCCCCCCCCCCCCCCACGAGCGGCCGGGGCGCATCCGGTGGGGCGGTAGGCTGGGCGACCGTGTCAGCCGCCGCGGGCCCAGCCGGCGGGCTGAACCCGCTTTGAAAGGCGCACCTTGACTGAACACGTGAGCATCGAGACCAGCAACGCGTATGTCGACTTCCCGATCTTCGACGCGAAGACCCGGTCGTTGAAGAAGGCGTTCCTCGGGAAGGCGGGCGGCGCGATCGGCCGCAACAGCTCCGATGTCGTGGTCGTCGAGGCGCTGCGGGACATCACCATGTCCCTGAAGGAGGGTGACCGCGTCGGCCTGGTCGGCCACAACGGCGCGGGCAAGTCCACCCTGCTGCGGCTGCTGTCCGGCATCTACGAGCCGACCCGCGGCACCGCCCGCGTCCGCGGCCGCGTCGCACCGGTCTTCGACCTCGGGGTCGGGATGGACCCGGAGATCTCCGGCTACGAGAACATCCTGATCCGCGGCATGTTCATGGGCATGACCCGCAAGCAGATGCTGGCGAAGGTCGACGAGATCGCCGAGTTCACCGAGCTCGGCGAGTACCTGAACATGCCGCTGCGCACCTACTCCACCGGCATGCGGGTTCGGGTCGCGCTCGGCGTCGTCACCAGCATCGACCCCGAGATTCTGCTGCTCGACGAGGGCATCGGCGCGGTGGACGCGGACTTCATGAAGAAGGCACGGACCCGGCTGCAGGCGCTGGTCGAACGCTCCGGCATCCTCGTCTTCGCGAGCCACTCCAACGAGTTCCTCGCGCAGCTGTGCGACCGGGCGATGTGGATCGACCACGGGCAGATCCGGATGAGCGGCGGCATCGAGGAGGTCGTGCGCGCCTACGAGGGCGACGATGCGGGCGACCACGTCGCGCACGTGATCCGCGAGATCGAGCGCGAGAAGACCGAAACCGCCTCGCCGAACGGCACCGTGTGAGCACGATCATCGGCGTCGTCGTCACCCACCGGCGACGCGAGCTGCTCGCCGCGTCCCTCCGGGTGCTCGCCGCGCAGACGCGACCGCTGGACCACCTCGTCGTGGTCGACAACGCCGACGAGGCCGACGTGCGGAAGCTGGTCGAGTCGGCGAGCGTGCCGACCACCTACATCGGCTCCAAGCACAACCTCGGCGGGGCGGGCGGGTTCGCGCTCGGCATGCTGCACGCCCTCGCGCTCGGCGCGGACTGGGTGTGGCTCGCCGACGACGACGGCCGCCCCGAGGGCCCGGACGTGCTCGCCGCCCTGCTCGCCTGCGCCGAGCGGAACGCGCTGGCGGAGGTGTCGCCGGTGGTGTGCAACATCGACGAGCCGGACCGGCTGGCGTTTCCGCTGCGCCGCGGCCTGGAATGGCGGCGGACCCGCTCCGAGCTCGGCGACGGCGACCTGCTGCCCGGGATCGCGTCACTGTTCAACGGTGCCCTGTTCTCGGCGGCCGCGATCGACGCCGTCGGTGTCCCGGACCTGCGGTTGTTCGTCCGCGGCGACGAGGTGGAGGTGCACCGCAGGCTGGTCCGGTCGGGTCTGCCGTTCGGCACCTGCCTGACCACGGCGTACCTGCACCCGTGCGGCACCGACGAATTCAAACCGATCCTCGGTGGGCGGATGCACACCCAGTACCCGGACAACGACACCAAGCGCTTCTTCACCTACCGCAACCGCGGCTATCTGCTCGCGCAGCCGGGCATGCGGCGGCTGCTCCCCCAGGAGTGGCTGCGCTTCGGCTGGTATTTCCTGATCACCCGACGCGACCCCGCCGGCCTGCGGGAATGGGTGCGTCTTCGCAAACTCGGCCGGGAGGAACGCTTTGAGCGGCAGTGACGTGGACCTGGAACAGGAGCGGACGACGGGTGCGGACGGGCGAGTAGTCTCGTCCCCTGTGCCCGACACGCCCACCGCAGCCCCGATCGACACCGTGCACGCCGATTCCCGGAGTTTCCGGCGGGCCTTCCAGGACCTCCGGGAAGGATTCCGGCACCGCGAACTGTGGCTGCACCTTGGCTGGCAGGACATCAAGCAGCGGTACCGCCGCTCGGTGCTCGGCCCGTTCTGGATCACGATCGCGACCGGTGTCTCCGCGGTCGCGATGGGCCTGCTGTACGGCACGTTGTTCAACATGGACATCGCCGAGTTCCTGCCCTACGTCACCCTCGGCTTCATCATCTGGAACCTGATCAGCGGGTCCATCCTCGAGGGTGCGGACGTGTTCATGTCCAACGAGGGGCTGATCAAACAGCTCCCGACACCGCTGAGCGTGCACGTGTACCGACTGGTGTGGCGGCAGATGATCCTGTTCGCCCACAACATCGTCATCTACGTGGTCATCTTCGCGATCTTCCCGCAGCCGATCAGCTGGACCGCGATCGCGGCGATCCCCGCGCTGTTCCTGATCGCAATCAATGCGGTGTGGGTGTCGCTGCTGTTCGGCATCCTGTCCACCCGCTACCGGGACATCGCGCCGCTGCTCGGCAGCATCGTGCAGCTGCTGTTCTTCATGACCCCGATCATCTGGACCGAGAAGACCCTCGAGGGCACCGGGAACGCGGAGCGCGCGAAGATCGCCGAGCTCAACCCGCTGTACCACTTCCTCGACATCGTCCGCACCCCGCTGCTCGGCGGCGACCAGCAGCTCTACCACTGGGTGATCGTCCTCGCGGTGACCGTCGTCGGCTGGACCGTCGCACTGTTCGCGATGCGGAACTACCGGTCCCGCGTCGCCTACTGGGTGTGACGGTCACCGAACCATCCGCACCAGCTGGGTGTGGTGCACCGGCACCCGCTCGGCGATGACGAACCCGGCACCGGCCAGCGCCCGGTACAGCTCGGAGTCGGTGAACCGGAACGGCGCGAACTCCCACCACACGTTGGCGGGGTGCAGGTACCGGCTGCGGGTTGTGCGGTCGCCGTCGGTGACCACCCACACCACCGCACAGTCCCTCGCTCGGGCGGCGACGACCTCGGCGGGGGCGTCCGCGTCCCACAGGCTGACCCGGTCGGTTCCCGATTCACCGAACCCGACGTCGACGAGCCCGGCGAACGCGTCGGGCCGGACCTGTTCGATCGCGCGCAGCGACGTCGGCTGCCACGACACGCTGGGCTGGAACGCGACGCAGTCGCCGGGCTCCGCGCGCGCGGCGAGGTCGTCGGCGAGGGCGCTGTAGTCCATGCCCCCCGGCTTTCCCCACGGTTGCCGCTGCGCAAGGTAGGCGGGCAGCGCCGCCGCCGCCAGCACCAGCACCAGCGCCGCGGCCGCCACCCGGGACGGGGCGACCCGGGCGGCGGCGACCGCGACGATCAGCGCCAGCGCGGGCGTGGTGAAGATGAGATAGCGCCCGAGGTAGATGTTGTCGACCGCGGCGGAGTAGCCGAGGAACAGCACGATCGGCACCAGCAGCCACGGCACCGCGACGGCGAGCACCCCGACCGGGCCCGGGGGGGGGGGGGGGGGGGGGGGGGTCGCCGTCCACCCAAACAACAACACAGACACCACAAACAACCCCACCAACAACACCCACCCCCC
>NZ_JBHXNU010000007.1:46210-118946 GCF_042719255.1 Rhodococcus sp. NPDC058532 | reverse complement strand
GGTTTGGGGGGAGGGGGGGGGGGAAGAGGAAAAAGGGAAGGGGAGAAGAAGGAGAGGCGAGGTGGGGGGGGGAGACCCCGGGGTTTGTTCCGGGGGGCTTTTCCCCCTTTTGTCCCCCCCGCACCAGCCGGACCACGAGCGCCGCCGCAACGATCAGCAGGCACAACGCCCCGAACCCGGCCGCACCGGGAAACCACTGGTCGACGGCGATCGTCTCGGCGATCCGGGAGTCGAGCGGCGGCACCCACCCGATCTGCCTGGACTGGGAGATGGCCAGGACCGCGAACGGCGCGACCAGCGCGCTGGCAGCGGTCGCGGCCGCCGCGAACCGCAGCCGATGCCTGCGACCGACCCCGACGGTGATCGCGTGCGCGACGACGAGCACCGCGCTGTGGAAGAAGAGGACCACGGATACCGCGGTGACCACCGTGTACAGCACCCACCACCCGCGCCGCGCAGACCGCAACGCGACGACCAGCACCAGACCGGTGACCGCGGCCATCGCCGCGACCAGCGCGTACGAGCGGGCCTCCGTCGCGGCCCAGGTGATCCGCGGCAGGATCATGAACACGGCGCCCGCGAGTACCGCGACCCGGATCCCCGCCAGGGTCCGGGCCAGCTGGACCAGCGCCGCCGTCCCGGCGCCGACCGCGAGCGCGCTCGGGATCCGGGCCGACAGTTCCCCGAACCCGAACACCGCGAACCAGCCGTGCATGAGCAGGTAGTACAGCCCGTGCACCGCGTCGATGCGGTCGAGCACCAGTTCCGTCAGGGCGGGCAGCGGCCGGTCGGCGGCCGACACCGTCGCCGCCTCGTCCCACCAGAACGACGGAATCCAGGATCCCGCGATGCCGATCAGCGTCGCGAGCAGCCCCGCCCCGAGCGGCAGCAGCGGACCCGGCAGCGTCCGCTGCCCGCGCCGCCGTGCCTGCGGCTGCTCAGCGCTGGCCGGCACCCATCACGCCTCGGTGCCGTACAGCCGGGTCCAGTTCTCCCTGCTGGTGATCCGCGGCAGCGCCTCGGTGTAGGTGTCCTTCATCCGCGGCGCCTCCTTGCGCAGCCGCCAGCACACCTTCGCCGCCTGCCGGGTCAGTTCGAGCGCGGTCTGCTTGTCCCTGCGCCGCACCCGGACCGCGCCCTGCGAGGCGTCGGTGACGGTGGCCTGCGAGAACAGCGACACATGCCACCAGTTGGCGTAGTGCGCGGGAATGGTGACGGGCCGCCCGTCCACGCGACCGAGGAACTGCTGCACCGCCCGCTTGGCGAGCACCAGCCCCTCCCGCTTCTCGTCCGGCTCGAACGCCCACACATCCATCTGGGTGTGCGGATCGGCCTCGGCGCCGACCTCGACCGCCGGTCGCGGCGCCGTCTCCGGATACCTCGCGCGCAGTGCGCGGATCTCGCCGAGCACCGCCTGGCCGCCGTCGTCGAGGAACTCCGGGCCTGCCAGGAAGTCCTCGGCGGCCTTGATGAACGTGGCGGCCAGACCGTACTGCATCGACACGATCAGCTCACTGATCTTGCGGAACAGGTACTTGGCGATCGTGGTGCCGTCGAAGCGGCCGTAGATCGACGACACGATGAGGCCGTTGCGGATGCTGAAGTACCGCGCCCAGTCGTCGTAGTCCTTGAGGTGGAAGTCGGCGTGCCAGACGCCCGCGTTGGGCAGGGTGATCGTCGGGTGCCCCGCGAACCGGGCCCGGATGCCGTACTCGATGTCGTCCCACTGGAAAAACAGCGGCAGCGGCAGCCCGCAGTCGGCGATGATATCGGCGGGCAGCAGGCAGGTCCACCAGCCGTTCCAGCCCGCGTCGAAACGCTGCTCCTGCTTCTTCTTCACCAGGTCGACGCCCATCATCGCGCCGGGCGTCAACGCGCCAGCGGTGATCTCGTCGAGCACCTCCCGTTCGGCGCTCACGTGCAGCACCTGCGGGTTGCTCAGCGACAGCATCTGCGCGCCGACGATGGCGGGCTTGACGGTCATGTTCGCGAACGCGTTCATCCGGAGCACCGTTTCCGGCTCGCAGAGGATGTCGTCGTCCATCAGGATGACGTTCGCGTGCGCGGATCCCGGCGCCGAGGTGATCTCGTGCATGCCGCGGGAGAATCCGCCAGCCCCGCCGAGGTTCGGCTGGGTGAGGTACGTCAGCTTGCCGCCGAGCGCGGCCTCGACCTCGGCGAACGCGGGCCGGGAGCGGACCTGGTCGGTCCCCTGGTCGACGATGCAGACGGTGTCGATGTCGGCCATCGCTCCCGCGTCCGCCGCCAGGGTGCCGACCGTCGTCGCGCAGTCGTCGGCGCGGTTGAACGTGCAGATCACGACCGCGGCGGGCCGCAGGTGGTCGGGCGCGTCGACGGTCCACCGCACGTTGGTGACGGTCAGGTCGCCGGCGTCCGCGACCGCGTCGAACCACATCGCGCCGCCGTCGACGAAACGGTCCAGACGGCCCTCGACCGTCAGGGTGCCGGACCCGGTGACCTGTTCCTGCGTGATCAGGCGCTTACGACCCTTCGCGTCGGAGGCGCGCAACGCGATCGTCGCCGACCCCGCTGTCTCGTGGTCCAGTTCGAGTCGGACGACGGTGACGGCCGTCCAGCGCTGCCAGAAGGACGCGGCGAAGCGACCGAAGTAGGTGTTGGTGTCCGCGTGCGCGCCCGCACGCAGCGTCAGGGTGTCGCGGTCCGTGTCCGCGTGGCCCTTGACCTCGACGTACATCTTCCGCGGCACCCGGGGGGACGGCGCAGCGAACAGCCCGCGCTGGGCAACCAGTCGGTCGCGCGGGGCGGGTTCGACGAGCGCATTCTGCAGCGCCTCGTCGTTGTTCTCGACGGGCGCACCCCCAACCGCAAATGCCTGATCCATCGAGTAGGTCCCAACCGTGTGTCCCGACCCGGCCAACGCTGTCCTCGGCCAGGTATTTCGCGGTGAACAGTACCAACGGTGGCGGCCGGGGGCGGTGCCGCGTCGCGCGTGTCAGTTCCAGTTGATCCCGGTCGAGCCGACGGCGACGGAGCCGAGTCCGGTGAGCCCGAAGCCCTCCACCAGGGACCCCGTGTTGCCGCTGCCGGTGTTCGAGGAGCCGGTGTTCGCGGAACCGATGTTGGTCGACCCGGTGTTGGCCGAGCCGAGGTTCAGGTTGCCGGTGTTGGCCGATCCGACCTGACCGGTCCCGGTATTGGCGGAGCCCATGTTGCCGGAGCCGGTGTTCGCCGACCCGACGTTGCCGGAGCCGGTGTTCGCGGAGCCGACGTTGCCGGAGCCCGTGTTCTGCGAGCCGACGTTGTTCGAGCCGGTGTTCTCCGGGCCAACGTTGAAGGACCCGGTGTTGTTCTCGCCGATGTTGTTGGAGCCGATCGCGCTCGCCGACGTCGCCGAGCCCCCACCCGCCGAGCCACCGCCGAGCCCGAGGCCGCCCGCGACGTCCCGGCACGGCAGCACCGCGCCGGGGGCGACGACCTGCACCAGCACCGCGATGTCGGACAGCCCGAGCGGCGCGCAGGCATGGACGGCAGCGGCGGGGCTGAGCGAGCCGGGGTCCATCGAGCCTGGGTCAATCGAGTCGGGATCGGCGTGCGCGAGCCCGGTCCCGGCGACGATCAGCGGCGTCAGCGCGGCGCAGACGACGAGCGCGCGCCTGACGCCGGGGGTTCCGCGAGTGACAGCCCACATGGAGTGCTCCTTGCTCGAGCGAACTCTGGGTGTATCCGGTCCTGCGGACGTGACGGTACCGCCGCACCTGCGGGGGTGCGCGGTGAAGTGCGGCGTGTCGGGGCCGGAATCAGCCCGCGTCGGCCTCGACATCGACCCCCGACCGCGCCGCCGTTTCCGCCGCCCCCGTGCTGTCGGACCCGGAGTCGACGTCCAGCGACCCGGCGTTGCCGAACCCGTCGTTCGAGGAGCCGACGTTGAACCAGCCCGCGTTGCCGTTGCCGATGTTGAACCAGCCGCTGTTCGACGACCCGAGGTTGAAGCCGCCGGTATTCGAGGACCCGGCGTTCGCCGATCCGGTGTTGGCCCAGCCCGCGTTGCCCGCGCCCGTGTTGGCGGAGCCCGCGTTCGCGGAGCCGGTGTTGGCGGAGCCGACGTTGTTCCAGCCGGTGTTGACGGAACCAGAGTTGGCGGACCCGGTGTTGGCGAAGCCGTCGTTGAACCAGCCAGCGTTGCCGGTGCCCGCGTTCGCGGACCCGGTGTTGCCGAAGCCGATGTTGTCCCAGCCCGCGTTCACGGAGCCCGCGTTCGCGGACCCGGTGTTGGCCCAGCCGATGTTGTCGAAGCCGACATTGTCCGAGCCGACGTTCGAGGAGCCGATGTTGCCGGTGCCGACGTTGGTCCAGTCGAGTGCGCCGTCGTTGAGGGCGTCACCGACGCTGCCGAGGCCGACGAACCCGGGGTCCGGGTCGGTGCCGAGGGGCTCGTCGGCGGGCGCGGCCGCCTCGGTGTCCGGGCCGCTCGGGGCGTCGTCCGCCGGCGCCGCGGCGGGCACGGCCGCGTCCGCCGTCTCGGCGGGCACGGTCGCGTCCGCCGTCGCAGCGGCGTCGGGGGCCTGCGCCGCGGGGCCGGCGACCGTGGTCTCGGTCGGCGGGTCGGTGGGGGCGGCGAGCGCGATGCCGGTGCCCCCGATCGCGCCGAGCGTCGCGGCCACCGCGACGGTGTGGAGTGCGGCGCCGCGGCGCGCGGTGGTCCATCGGGTGGGTGCCCGGTGTGTGCCGGCCATGACAACGTCCTTTCCGGCCCGCGGCCGCTGCGCGGGTGGCGGAGGCACGCCGCACACCGGTTGCGCGTTCAACTATCGAGGTCGCTTCTCATTGTCCGCATAGAACGCCTCGGTCGCCGCCTTCTGTGACCGCCACCACGACTCGTTCTCCCGATACCACTCGACCGTCGCGGCCAGCCCGGCCCGGAAGTCGCGGTAGCGCGGCGCCCAACCGAGTTCGGTGCGCAGCAGCGTCGAGTCGATCGCGTACCGCAGGTCGTGGCCCGGCCGGTCCGGCACGACGTCGACCTCGCCGGGGTCGCGGCCGAACAGTTCCAACAGCAGCGCCACGACCGTCCGGTTGTCCACCTCGCCGTCCGCGCCGATCAGGTACGTCTGCCCGGACCGGCCGCGGCCCAGCACCTCCCACACCGCCCGATTGTGGTCGTCGACGTGAATCCAGTCCCGGACGTTGAGGCCGCGGCCGTACAGCTTCGGGCGGCCGCCGTCGAGCAGGTTCGTGATCTGCCGCGGGATGAACTTTTCCACGTGCTGGTAGGGGCCGTAGTTGTTGGAGCAGTTCGAGATCGTCGCGCGGATCCCGAACGACCGCACCCACGCCCGCACCAGCAGATCGCTCGACGCCTTCGTCGCCGAATACGGGCTCGACGGGTTGTACGGGGTGGATTCGGTGAACCTGCTCGGATCGTCGAGCGCGAGGTCGCCGTACACCTCGTCGGTCGAAATGTGGTGGTAGCGCACGTCGTGTCTGCGCACCGCCTCAAGCAGGGTGTAGGTGCCGACCACGTTGGTCTGCACGAACGGCGACGGATCCGCCAGCGACTGGTCGTTGTGCGACTCGGCCGCGAAGTGCACCACCGCGTCCGCCGAGCCGACCAGCCGGTCCACCAGGCCAGCGTCGGTGACGGTGCCGTGCACGAAGTCGATCCGGTCCGCGACGGGCTCGAGGGACGCCCGGTTCCCCGCATAGGTCAGCGCGTCCAGGACGGTGATGTCGACGTCGGGCCGCTCGGTCACGGTCTGCTGCACGAAATTCGCGCCGATGAACCCGGCGCCGCCGGTGACGAGGAGCCTCATGCGGTCGAACAGTACCGTTCGGGCCGGTCGCCGAGACCCGCGGCGAGCGGCCGGGTCACCGGCGTGCGGCCGCAATCTTGCGATAGCCGTACCAGCCCACCGCCCCCGCGATCGCGGCGAGCACGACGTACTGCAGCACCCCGGCGTACTCCTCGACCACCGCCCAGTTCTCCCCGAGGAAGTAGCCGGCAAGGACGAAGATGGAGTTCCAGATGGCGCTGCCGAGCGTGGTGTACAGCACGAACGCGCCGATCGGCATTCGGGACACCCCGGCGGGCACCGAGATCGCGCTGCGCACCAGCGGCACCATCCGGCCGAGGAACACCGCCGCGCTGCCGTACCGGCGGAACCACCGCTCCCCCTTGCGGAGATCGTCGGACGAGACCAGCGGCAGCCGGTCGGCGATCCGGCAGATCCGCTCCATGCCGATCATCCGGCTGATCGCATAGAGCACCAGCGCGCCGACCAGCGATCCCGCGGTGGTCCACGCGATCGCCTCGATCACCGACATCGACCCCCTAGCCGCGGCGAAGCCGGCCAGCGGCAGGATCACCTCGCTGGGGATCGGCGGGAAGAGGTTCTCGACCGCGATCGCGATCCCGGCGCCGAGCCCGCCAATGGAGTCCATCAACTCCACCGACCAGTCGGCAACCGCGGAAAAGAGGCCGGAAGCGTCGTCGGCCGGATATGCGTCAGTCATCGCCGCCGATGATAGCCAAATCGGGACAATACGGACATGGCGCCCCGGCGGGGCGGCCGCCGTCCGCGCCCACCGTGACACACTGCCCAGCATGCGCGGAATCATTCTGGCCGGTGGGACCGGGTCACGGCTGCACCCGATCACGATCGGGGTGAGCAAGCAGCTGGTGCCGGTCTACGACAAGCCGATGATCTACTACCCGCTCTCGACGCTGATGCTGGCCGGAATCCGCGACATCCTGGTGATCACCACCCCCGACGACGCGCCGCAGTTCCGCAGGCTGCTCGGGGACGGCTCCCAGTTCGGCGTCGCGATCGACTACGCGGTGCAGACCGAACCCAACGGGCTGGCACAGGCATTCGTCATCGGCGCCGACCACAT
Organism: Rhodococcus sp. NPDC058532; assembly: GCF_042719255.1. NCBI lineage: Bacteria > Bacillati > Actinomycetota > Actinomycetes > Mycobacteriales > Nocardiaceae > Rhodococcus > Rhodococcus sp. NPDC058532. Next base: position 112,073 of record NZ_JBHXNU010000007.1, on the reverse strand, counting down.
CGGCGGCGACACCGTCGCACTCGTGTTGGGCGACAACATCTTCTACGGCCCCGGACTGGGCACCACGCTGACCCGATTCGAATCCCTCTCCGGCGGTGCGGTGTTCGCGTACCGGGTGTCCGACCCCTCCGCGTACGGCGTGATCGAGTTCGACGCCGACGGCCGCGCGGTGTCCCTGGAGGAGAAGCCCGCGACGCCGCGGTCCCGGTTCGCGGTGCCGGGCCTGTACTTCTACGACAGCGACGTCGTCGCAATCGCCCGCGACCTGACCCCGTCCGCACGCGGCGAATACGAGATCACCGACGTCAACCTCGCCTACCTCGACGCCGGGCGCCTGCAGGTGGAGGTGCTACCCCGCGGCACCGCCTGGCTCGACACCGGCACCTTCGACTCCCTGCTCGACGCGTCGAACTACGTGCGGACCATCGAGGAACGGCAGGGCCTGAAGATCGGGGTCCCCGAGGAGGTCGCGTGGCGGCGCGGCTACATCGACGATGACGCCCTCCGCGACCGCGCGGAGGGCCTGGTCCGATCCGGGTACGGCGACTACCTGCTCGGACTGCTCGACCGCGGCAAGGACTGGTGACGTGGAGTTTCGCGAGCTGAGCATCGCAGGCGCATGGGAGATCACCCCCCGCCGGTTCGGCGACGACCGGGGGGTGTTCCTCGAATGGTTCAAGGACTCCGCGTTCCGGGAGGCGGTCGGCGTCCCGTTGGAGCTGCGGCAGGCCAACTGCTCGGTGTCCGCGGCGGGCGTGCTGCGCGGTGTGCACTTCACCGATTCCCCGCCGGGGCAGGCCAAGTACGTCACCTGCGTGCGCGGCGCGTTCCTCGACGTGATCGTCGACCTGCGGGTCGGCTCGCCCACATTCGGGCGCTGGGACTCGGTCCTGATCGACGACGTCGACCGCCGCGCCGTCTACCTGTCCGAGGGGCTCGGGCACGCGATCCTCTCGCTGGAGGACCAGTCGACGGTGATGTACCTGTGCTCGCTCGAATACAGCCCGCACCTGGACCGCGACCTGCACCCCCTCGACCCGGACCTGGCGATCGACTGGCCGACGGTCGGACGCGACGGGCGCCCGCTGGAGTACCGACTGTCGGACAAGGACGCCGCGGCGCCGTCGCTGGCGCGGCTGCTCGCGGACGGGGCGCTACCGCAGCACTGACGGACGGGCCCCGTTCGCCGAGCGGCATCGGGGTGTTCCGCTCAGCGGACGCATGAATTGCCCGCCGAAACGCGCGTTGGAAGCCTGAGCATCGTGTGGCGAAGGTCACACGCTTTCCATCCGACGCGCCTTTCAGGAGTGCTGCATGAGCTCACCCACCGACACCGTCGACGACCGCGCCGGTCGTCCGGCGACCGTCGACGACCCCACCGAGGCACCGTCGCAGCTGCGCAAGGTCGCGCTCTCGAGCCTGTTGGGCACCGCGATCGAGTACTACGACTTCCTGCTGTACTCGACGATGGCGGCTCTCGTCCTCGGCGACCTGTTCTTCCCGTCCAGCAACGGCGTGGTGTCGACCATCGCCGCGTTCGGCACCCTCGCCGCCGGCTATGTCGCCCGCCCGCTCGGCGGGGTGGTGTTCGGACACTTCGGTGACACGCTCGGACGCAAGTCGATGCTCGTGATCACCATGGGCATGATGGGTGTGGCGAGCCTCGCGATCGGTCTGCTGCCGACCTACGAGCAGATCGGCATCGCCGCCCCCGTGCTGCTGGTCGCGCTGCGCGTCGTTCAGGGCATCGCGGTCGGCGGCGAATGGGGCGGCGCCGCGCTGATGGTCGCCGAGCACGCCGATCCGCGCCGTCGCGGGGCCTGGACCGGCATCATGCAGCTCGGATCGCCGATCGGCTTCCTGACGTCCACGCTGGCGGTGATGCTGGTCAGCCTGCTGCCCAGCGACGCCTTCAACTCCTGGGGCTGGCGGCTGCCGTTCCTCGCCAGCGCGCTGCTGCTGGTGATCGGCCTGTACGTGCGGCTCAGCGTGGTCGAGAGCCCGGTCTTCCAGCAGGCCGCGGACACGGCAACGAGCGAGACCCGGGCGACGCTGCCGGTGCTCGAGGTGCTGCGCCGCCCGCGCCCGCTCCTCCTCGCCTGCGCCGCAGGCATCGGCCCGTTCGCGTTGACCGCCCTGACGACCGCGCAGATCATCGCCTACGCCAAGTCGATCGGCTACGACGTGCCGGTGGTCATGCGCGCTCTCGTCCTGATGTCGGTCGTTGCGCTGGTGTGCATCCCCGGTTTCGCCGCGCTGTCCGACCGGATCGGCCGCCGCACCGTGAGCCTGACCGGCGCGGTGCTGGCGCTGCTGTACGCCTTCCCGCTGTACATGCTGATCAACTCGAAGTCGGACCTGCTCCTGACCGTGGCGCTGATCGTCGCCCAGGTCATCCAGAACCTGATGTACGCACCGCTGGCGCCGATGCTGTCGGAGATGTTCGGCACCACCGTTCGCTATTCCGGGGTGTCCCTCGGCTACCAATCGGCCAGCCTCATCGGCGCCGGGTTCACACCGCTGATCGCCAGTTCCCTCGTCGCGGCGGCGGGCGGGTCGAGCCTCCCCCTCAGCCTGGTCGTCGTCACGACCGCGGGCATCACGATTCTCGCGGTCTGGATGGCGTCGGAAACCCGGGGCACGGATTTGCGCGAGCCGCCGAATGAGGCACCATGAGCAGGTAATTCATGCTCATCAATCGCGGGGTGCCCGGCCCGGATCGGGCACCCCGGCCCACCCTCGGTACGCGCAGTGGAGAGTGACGATGTCGATCGCAACGGAAGCACACGGGGCCATCCCCTCGTCGGTCGTCGACCGCGTCACCCTGATCGTGGGTGCCTTTCAGGGCAACGCCCGGTTGACGCTCACCGAGGTGTCCCGCCTGACCGGCATCCCGCGCACCAGCTCGTTCCGGTCGATCGAACGACTGGTCCGGGTGGGATGGCTTCGCCGGGCGGAGATCGGGTATGAGCTGGGCCCGGCCCTCACCGAGATCGGACTGCTCGCCGCGTACCGCACCCGCCTCGACGCGTCGGTGACGTCGCTGCTCACCGAGTTGCACCACGCCACCGGGCACATCGTCCACATGGGCGTGCTCGACGGCAAGGACGTCCTCTACCTGCGAAAGATCGGCGGAGACGACGAGCAGGGGCTCATGACCCGGGTGGGCTCACGGGTCCCTGCTCGATCGTCGACGATCGGGAAGGCCATCCTGGCGACGATGCCGACGACGCTCCCCGCCCCGCCGTCGCCGCGGTCGGTCGCCGCGCCGGACGCGGCGGGCGGCCCGCCGCAGGTTCGCGATCGCGGCGTCGCGTTCGGAACCTGCCCGACCGGGTTCTCCTGCATCGGGGCGCATGTCGGGGTCCTCGCCGGGGCCGCGGTGGGGATCTCCGTCACCGCCCCGTCGGGCGACATCCGATTCGACCGGCGGGACGCCGCACCGGTCCGGATGGCGGCGGCCGCCCTCGCCCTGCACCTGTCGACCACCTCGCCGGTCCAGCAACGCTGACCCGGCGCGCTGAACTGTGACTGTTCCGTTCGCCGGAAACGCGAGTTGTCCGAGTCGCTCCTGCGCTGCCAGTGTCCCGACCATGACCGCGACCCTCACCTTGACCGTTGCCGACCAACTCATGGCGATCGAGCAGATCAAACGCACCTTCGCCGCCCGGCTCCGCTGCATGGACGAGAAGCAGTGGGACATCTATCCGACGCTGCACACCGACGACGTGGTGTCCGAGACCTGGGGCGGGTTGCCGAGCGACAAGCAGCCACAGTCGGACGGCATCGCCAATCGCGTCGTCGGGAGGGAGAAGCTCACCACGGCCATCAGCGCGATGCTGGACGGCCCGACGGCGCTCACCACCGTCCACCACGGCCACATGCCCGAGATCGAACTGACCTCCGACACCACCGCCCGCGGAACCTGGGCGATGGAGGACAAGCTGTGGTGGACCAACGGGGACCGTGAGGAACACCTCCACGGCTACGGCCACTACCACGAGGAGTACCGGCTGGAGGGGGGCCGCTGGCTCATCTCCTACCGCAGGCTCAGCCGCCTCCGCGAGGACACCACCCCCGGGTTCTTCGACTTCCTGACCCCGCTGTGAACCCGATCTTCACCCCGCTGACGGTCGGATCGCTCGATCTGCCCAACCGGCTGGTGATGTCGCCGATGACCCGGGAACGGTCGCCGGGCGGTGTCCCCGGCGACGACGTCGCCGCGTACTACCGGCGGCGGGCCGAGGGCGGCACCGGCCTGCTGATCACGGAGGGGGTGGCGATCGACCACCCCACCGCGGTCGACAGCCCCGACGTTCCACGGCTGACCGGCGAGGCCGCCGTCGCGGGCTGGCGGCGCGTCGTCACCGAGGTGCACGCCGCGGGCGGACGCATCGTGCCGCAGCTGTGGCATGTCGGCCCGCTGTGGGGCGCGATGGGCGATGTCGACCCGAATCTGAAGCCGATGCGCCCGTCCGGGCTGTGGGGCCGGGTCGGACGCACCGTGTACCCCGACAGCTACCTCGACCGCGCCCTCGTCCCGACCGCCCCGATGACCGAGAACGACATCGGCGAGGTGATCGAGGCCTACGTGCGGGCCGCGCGCACCGCGCTCGACGTCGGATTCGACGGCATCGCCCTCCACGCCGGGCACGGCTACCTGCTGGACGCGTTCCTGTGGGAACCGACCAATCAGCGGACCGACCGGTGGGGTGGCGACGCGGCGCGCCGGGTCGCGTTCCCGGTCGAGGTGGTCCGCGCGATCCGGCGGGAGATCGGACCGCGGCCACCGATCTTCTACCGCTTCTCGCAGCACAAGCAGCAGGACTTCGGCGCCCGCATCGCGGACGGCCCGCGGGAACTGGAGCGGATCCTGGTCCCGCTCCGCGACGCCGGGGTGGACGTGTTCGACGCGAGCGCACGGCGGTTCGACCAGCCCGCCTTCGACGGCAGCGAGCTCACATTGGCCGGGTGGGCCAAGAAGCTCACCGGCGCGGTGAGCATGGCGGTGGGCAGCGTCGGGCTCAGTACCGCCCTCCGCGAGGCCGGAACTCCGGAGCCAGTCGGCCTCGACGGACTGCTCAGGAGGCTGGACGGCAACGAGTTCGACCTCGTCGCGGTCGGCAGGCTTCATCTCGCCGATCCGGCGCTGGCCCGGACCGTGCGGGCGGGCGGCCCGCTGCCCGTCTTCGATCGGGCGGTGCACGAGGCCCGGCTGTACTGATTCGCACGGACTCGTGGAATAACCCGGGCAGCGAGTAGGTTGGACCGTGCGACAGCGTCCGGGCATACCCCGGGTACCAAATTATTTCGTCGCTGCGAGCGACCACTTGCCGAGAGGCGATATGGCGGGCGTTGTCGCGTCGGAGCCGTCGGTGCGTACCGCACCGGCGGCTTCACTCGTATCCCGGGACGGTGTCGTTCGCCCGGCAGACCACCCCGCGTCCAACTGCGGGACGCAGTACCGTCGATGCACAGTGCGCAGACGCGGGAAACGGAATCGATGAACGGCACACCGGACAGGGATCGGCCGCCGGGCCGCCGGGTGCTGTCCGCGGCCCTGGTGCTGCTCGCGCTGGGCGCGCTGCTGCTGGTCGGGCACGAGCTGCCGCGACCCGTCGCCCCGTCCGAGGTGCCCGCCACCGTCGCGACCCCGCCCCCGCCGCCGCCCGTCCCGCTGGACCCCGCCGCCCTCGCCGCCCGGGTGATCCCGACGATCGTCACCCTCGAGGCGACCGCGGGACCGCTCACCACCGCGGGCACCGGCATCGTGATCGGCGACGGCCTGATCCTCACCAACCACCACGTCGTCGACGGCGCGACCGAGGTGACCGCCACCGCGATGGCCACCGGCACCGACCACGACACCGAGATCCTCGGCTACGACCGGTTCCGCGACGTCGCGGTGCTGCGACTCCTCGGTGCCGACCCCCTGCCGGTCGCCGAGCTCGGCAGGTCCGCTGGCGTGCGGCTGCGCGATCCCGTCACCGCGATCGGCAACGCCGACGGTCACGGCGTCCCGCAGTCCGCGCCGGGGATCGTCACCGCGCTCGGCGAGTCCGTCGTCGCCCGCAACGCGGCCGACGGCACCCGCAACCGGCTCACCGGGATGATCGAGGTGAACGCCGACATCCGGCCCGGCGACTCCGGCGGCCCGCTCGTCGACGCGTTCGGCCGGGTGGTCGGCGTCAGCACCGCGGGCAACACCGGCATGCGCCCCGACCCGACCGAACGGACGACGGGCACACCGATCCCGGTCGAGTCCTACGCCCTGCCGATCGACGACGCCGTCGCGATCGCCGAGCAGATCCGCACCGGCCGCGGCTCCGCGACCGTGCACATCGGGCCGACGCCGCTGCTCGGGGTCGCGGTCACCGACGTCGGGCAGACGCAGGGCGGCGCGAAGGTCGTCGCGGTCGGGGCCGACAGCCCCGCCGACCGGGCCGGGGTGGTGCGCGGCGACGTCGTGATCAGCTGGGACGGCCGCCCGATCCGCTCCCAGACCGACCTCACGGTCGAAATGAACGGCCGACACCCCGGCGACCGGGTGGAACTCGGCTGGACGGACGGCGGCGGGCAGCCGAGGACCGCGACGATCGTGCTCGCGACCGGGACGCCCTGACCTCGCTCAGAGCTTGAAGATCACCGCGCGCTGGACGACGAAGTTGATGACGGTCGCGGTGCCCTGCGCGATGACGAACGCGAGCGCGTTGTAGACGAGGGTGTCCGACCACACCTGCCCGAGGGCGGTGTAGATGCCGACCTGGACGGCGAACGTGACCGCATACAGCGCGACCACGGCGAGGAACCGGGCCCGGCTCGGTGGGGCATTGAACGTCCACCGCCGGTTGATCAGGTACGCCGTCGTCGTGCCGAGGACGAACCCGATGGACTTGGCGGCCGCGCGCGGCACCCCGAGCCCGAGCTGCAGCAGCATCGTGATCGAGAAGTCGACGACCGCGGACAGCGCACCGGTGATCACGAACCGCACGATCTGCGTCTTCAGGTCGACGCCCGGCGTCCCCGTCTCGTCGCGAAGCGGAAGGTCGACCGCGGTCGGCAGGTGCGGTTCGTTGGTTTGCGGAGTTCCGGGCACGCGTCGAGGGTAGGCGACGCGGCTCGGGTCCCGACACGGACAGTGCCCGCGCGAGTAGCCTCTGTTCCGATGTCCACGACAGCAGACGAGGCCCCGGCCGTTCCCGCGGCGCCGCAGCCTCTGACAACCCAGACCCGAACCCTCACCGGGTGGGGGCGCACCGCGCCGACCACCGCGGAGGTGCTCTCCACTCCCGACGTCGAGGTGATCGCGTCCGCGGTCGCCCAGGTGGCGGAGAGGAACGAGGGCAAGCCATCGCACCTGCGCCGCGGCGTCATCGCCCGCGGCCTCGGCCGTTCCTACGGCGACCCGGCCCAGAACGCGGGCGGCCTGGTCATCGACATGAACGCGCTGAACAAGATCCACCGGATCGACGCGGCCACCGGACTCGTCGACGTGGACGGGGGCGTGAACCTGGACCAGCTGATGAAGGCGGCGCTGCCGTTCGGGCTGTGGGTTCCGGTCCTGCCCGGCACCCGGCAGGTCACCATCGGTGGCGCGATCGCCCACGACATCCACGGCAAGAACCACCACAGCGCGGGCAGCTTCGGCAACCACGTCGTGTCGCTGGACCTGCTGACCGCCGACGGCAAGGTCCGCACCCTGACCCCGAAGGGCGGGCGGCAGGATCCGAAGGGCGCGCTGTTCTGGGCGACGGTTGGCGGCTGCGGCCTGACCGGCATCATCCTGCGGGCGACGATCAAGATGACGCCGACCGAGACGGCGTACTTCGTCGCGGACAGCGTCCGCACGGAGAGCCTGGACGAGACCATCGCGCTGCACAGCGACGGCTCCGAGGACAACTACGACTACTCGTCGGCGTGGTTCGACGCGATCTCCGCGCCGCCGAAGCTGGGCCGGGCGGCGGTGTCCCGCGGTTCGCTGGCGACGCTGGATCAGCTGCCCGCGAAGCTGCAGAAGGATCCGCTGCGGTTCAACGCGAAGCCGCTGATCACGTTCCCGGACGTGTTCCCGAACGGCCTCGCCAACAAGGTCGACTTCTCGATCGTCGGCGAGCTGTACTACCGGAAGACCAAGAACGCGACCGGCCAGATCCAGTCCCTGACCGCCTTTTACCACCCGCTGGACCTGTTCGGGGAGTGGAACCGCGCCTACGGCTCGCACGGTTTCCTGCAGTACCAGTTCGTGGTGCCGCCGGAGGCCGTCGACGAGTTCAAGAAGATCATCGTCGACATCCAGCGGTCCGGTCACGTGTCGTTCCTCAACGTGTTCAAGCTGTTCGGTGAGGGCAACCAGGCGCCGCTGAGCTTCCCGATGCGCGGCTGGAACGTGTGCGTCGACTTCCCGATCAAGGCCGGCCTGAACGAGTTCGTCACCGAACTCGACAAGCGGGTCCTCGAATTCGGCGGCAGGCTGTATACCGCGAAGGACTCCCGCACCACCGCGGAGACCTTCCACTCGATGTACCCGCGGATCGGCGAGTGGATCGCCACCCGCCGCAAGTACGACCCCACAGGCGTTTTCGCCTCCGACATGTCCCGACGACTGGAACTGAGCTGATGATCAACGCCGTGGGTAACCCCCAGACCCTGCTGCTGCTCGGCGGCACCTCCGAGATCGGCCTCGCCATCTGCGAGGAGTACCTGCGCAAGGCGCCGATGCGCGTCGTGCTCGCCGCGCTGCCCGGGGACCCGCTCCGCGAGGACGCCGTCGCGCAGATGAAGGCCGCGGGCGCCACCGAGGTCGATGTGATCGACTTCGATGCGCTGGACACCAAGGCGCACCCCGCGGTGATCGACACCGCCTGGCAGAAGGGTGACGTGGATGTCGCGATCGTCGCGTTCGCGCTCGACGGCGACTCCGAGGAACTCTGGCAGAACCAGGCCAAGGCCGTCCTCGTCGCGAACGTCAACTACACCGCGTCGGTGTCCGTCGGCGTGCTGGTCGGCGAGAAGATGAAGGCGCAGGGCTACGGCCGGATCATCGCGATGTCGTCGGTGGCAGGTGAGCGCGTCAAGCGCGCCAACTTCGTCTACGGCTCAACGAAGGCCGGCCTCGACGGCTTCTACCTAGGCCTCGGCGAGGCGCTCGCCCCGTTCGGCCCGAAGGTCACCGTGGTTCGGCCGGGCATGGTGCGCACCCAGTTCAGCGCCCACGTCAAGGAGGCCCCGCTGACGGTCAACAAGGAGGATGTCGCCCGGATGGCGGTGTCCGCATCCGACAGCGGCAAGGAGATCGTCTGGGCGCCGGGCCCGTTCCGGTTCGTCATGATGATCCTGCGGCACGTCCCCCGCGCCGTCTTCCGCAAGCTCCCGGTGTAGGCGGCTGCGCCGCCCGTGAGTCCTTTTGGCCCCCTGACGGACCGAAAGTACTCACGGGTGCGCAGCGCCTAGACTCCGAAATCGTGATGACGACGACCGCCGGCACCGCCCCGCCCCACCCCGTTCGACCCGCCCGCCGGGCGATCGGGGCGCTCGGCGAGATGGCGGCGGCGGTCCTCGTCGCCGCGGTGGTCGCCGCCGCCGGATTGGTCGCGTTCTCGGTGGTCGACTGGCCGGCGTTCAACTCCTCCAACGTCACTCGCGCACTGACCACGGTCGGGCAGGTGGCCACGCTGGCGCTGCTGGCGGTATCGGTGTGGCTGCTGCGGGCGGGACGCGCCCCGCTGGTCGCGAAAGTGGCGTCCTGGGTGGGGGTTTCCGGGTTCGTCACCGTCACGCTCGGCATGCCGCTCGCGGCGACCAAGCTGTACCTGCACGGTGTCTCCGTCGACCAGGAGTTCCGCACCGAGTTCCTCACCCGGCTGACCGACACCGCCCGCCTCGACGACATGACGTATGTCGACCTGCCGTCGTTCTATCCGGCAGGCTGGTTCTGGATCGGCGGACGCCTCGCGAACCTGCTCGGCATGGACGGCTGGGAGATGTTCAAGCCGTACGCGATCGGCTCCCTAGCGGTGGCCGCTGCGGTCGCGCTCGTGTTGTGGTCCAAGCTGATTCGCGGTGACCTCGCCGTCGTCGCGACCGCCGCAACGACCGCGATCACCGTCGCGTTCGCCTCCCCCGAGGCGTACAGCGCGGTCCTGGTGGTCCTGCTTCCGCCGGTGCTGGTGCTGGCCTGGGGCGGGCTGCACCGCGTCGGCCCGACCCGCGGCGGCGGCTGGGGCGCGGTGGTCGGGACCGGCCTGTTCCTCGGCCTCGCCGCGACCTTCTACACCCTGTATCTCGGGTACGCCGCGTTCGCGGTGACGCTGATGGCCCTGATCGCGGCCGGGGTCGCGGTGCGCGCGAACGGGATTCGTGCGGCCCGCGACCCGCTGCTGCGGCTTGTCGCGATCGCGGTGATCGCCGGTCTGATCGCGCTGATCGTGTGGGCACCGTTCCTGCTCGCGCTGCGCACCCACACCCTCGCCGGGTCCGGCACCGCGACCCACTACCTGCCCGAGTCCGGCTCGACGCTGCCGCTGCCGATGTTCGACGCCTCCCTCGTCGGGCTGCTCTGCCTGCTCGGGACCGTGTGGCTGGTCGGCCGCGCGTGGTCGTCACGGCGCGCACAATCCCTCGGTATCGGCGTCATTGCCGTGTACCTGTGGTCGCTGCTGTCGATGGCGTTCACCGCGGCGGGCAGCACGCTGCTCTCGTTCCGGCTGGAGCCGGTGCTGCTGGTGCTGCTCGGCGCGGCGGGCGTGTTCGGCTTCGTCGACGTCACCCGGTGGATCCTGCTGGCGAGCAGCGACAATCCGCGGATCAAGGCGACGGCGGTCGCGGTCGGTGCCCTCGGCGCGGTCGCGTTCAGCCAGTCGATCCCGCATCACCTTGCCCCCGAAATCACCACCGCCTACACCGACACCGACGGTGACGGGGTGCGGGCGGACCAGCGTCCCGCCGGGGCCGCCGCCTACTACGCACAGGTCGACGACGAGATCCTCGCGCAGCGGCCCGGACCGCGGTCGGGCACCGTCGTCCTCACCGCCGACACCGGCTTCCTGTCGTTCTATCCGTACTTCGGGTTCCAGGGGTTGACGTCGCACTACGCGAACCCGCTCGCGCAGTTCGACGAGCGCGCCGCAGCGATCGCCCGCTGGGCGGAGTCGGACTCCCCCGACGCCCTGATCGCCGCGATGGACGAGGCCCCGTGGCGGGCGCCGGACGTGTTCGTGTTCCGGTCCGCCGACGATGCCTACACCCTGCGACTGGCCGCGGACGTCTACCCGAACGATCCGAACGTCAAGCGGTACACGGTCGAGTTCCCGAAGGCGCTGTTCGACGATCCGCGGTTCACCGCGACCGAGGTCGGCCCGTTCACCGTTGTGACCCGGCACTGACCCCCGGCCGGGTCACCCACCCGGCGAAAACCCGACCCACCCACACGCCGATTCTCCACACCCCTTGCGATACCCCCTGGGGGTATGTATGTTCGTTCCTGGGACCACCCCGCGACGAGAGGAACGACGATGAGCACCCACACCCACGACCAGCACGCCCACGGCACCCACGCCCACGGCGGCCACGCTCACGCTGCCCACGCCGGTCACGGCGACCACGCCCACGCCGGTCATGCGCACGGCGGCGGTGACCATCCCGCGGGCCTGCCGGGCGGACTGCAGATCACACAGGACGGCTACACCCTGGACCTGGCCGAGACCGTCGTCCGGCCCGGCGACCTCGACCTCCGGTTCCGCATCCTCGGCCCCGACGGCCGCCCGGTCACCGACTACACCTCGATCCACGACCGCGACCTGCACCTGATCGTCGCGCGGCGCGAGCTGACCGGCTTCTGGCACGTGCACCCCGTGCTGGCCGACGACGGCAACTGGTCGGTGCGCCTGCACCTGCCGGAGGCGGGCGCCTATCGGGTGTTCACCGACATCGCGCCGACCGCGCTCGGACGCACCATCACGCTCGGCGCCGATCTCGCCGTTGCGGGCGCCTACGACCCCCGGCCGACGCCCGCCCCGAACCGCACTGTCGTCGTCGACGACTACGAGGTCACCCTCGACGGGGACCTGACCACCGGGGCGGGCGGCCTGCTGACCCTCACCGTCCACCGGAACGGCGTGCCCGTCACCGACCTGCAGCCGTACCTCGGCGCCTACGGACACCTGGTGGTGCTGCGCGCGGGCGACCTCGCCTACGTGCACGTCCACCCGAACGGGGCGCCCGGCGACGGGGTCACCGCACCCGGACCGGCCGTCACCTTCCACACCGCGGCACCGGGTGTCGGAACGTACCGCCTGTTCCTCGACTTCAAGCACGGCGACACCGTCCGCACCGCCGCGTTCACCCTCACCGCGGCCGCACACCAGCACCACTGACACCCACCGGAGGCGACCCGATGTGCGACTGCTGCTGTCCGCGCACCCGCGACCCACCCCATCGACGAAGGAACCCACCACCGTGTCCGAGTCCACCCTCACGTCGCTGTTCGCGAACCGCGACTACCTCCGGCTATTCACCGCCCAGGTGTCGGCCCTGTTCGGCACCGGCCTGACCACGGTTGCGCTCGGGCTGCTCGCCTACGAGCTCGCCGGCGCCGACGCGGCAGCGGTGCTCGGCACCGCACTGACCATCAAGATGGTCGTCTATGTCACCGTCGCCCCGGTCGTCGCCGCCTACGCGGGCCGGCTCCCCCGACGACCGTTCCTGATCTCGCTCAACGTGATTCGCGGGGCGATCGTGATGGCGCTGCCGTTTGTCGATCAGGTCTGGCAGATCTACCTGCTGATCGCCGTCCTGCAGACCGCCTCCGCCGCGTACACCCCGACCTATCAGGCGATTATCCCGGACATCCTCCCCGACGAACGCGAGTACACCCGCGCGCTGTCGGCCGCGCAGCTGGCCGCAACGATGGAGACGCTGCTGAGCCCGATGCTGGCCGCGGTTGCCCTGACCCTGGTGAGTTTCCACTGGCTGTTCGTCGGCACCGCACTCGGATTCGTTGTCTCGGCCGCCCTGGTGATCGCCACCCGCATCCCCGACAGCACGGCACCCACGGAGGGCACGTTCCGGGAACGGATCACGGTCGGCCTGCGCATCTTCGCGGCCACCCCACGCCTGCGGGGACTCCTCGGCCTGAACCTCGCGGTCGCGGCGGCCGGGTCGGTGATCATGGTCAACACCGTCAACTACGTCCGCGATACCCTCGGGGGAACCCAGTCTGGTGTGGCGGTTCTGCTGGCCGCCAACGGATTCGGGACGCTGGTCGTCGCGCTCACCGCACCACGGGTGCTGGACCGGGTCGGGGCCCGGCCGGTGATGTTGGCAGGCGGCGGTACGCTGCTCGCCGGCCTCGGGGCGGCGATCCTGCTCTCGCTCGCGGACGGTGGCGACTGGCGCTGGGCCGCCGCGGTCGGCGTGTGGGCGGTCGTCGGGGCAGGCACCGCCGCGGTGCTCACCCCCACCGGCCAGGTGCTGCGGCGGTCGTCCGGCCCGGCGGACCGACCCGCCCTGTTCGCCGCACAGTTCTCGCTCTCGCACCTCGCGTGGCTGGTCACCTACCCGATCGCGGGATGGCTCGCGGCCTCCGGGCTGACCGCTACCTGGGTGACGCTGTCGGTGATCGGTGCCGCCGGACTCGCTGCGGCACTGTGGATGTGGCCGCGGCACGACCCGGAGGTGATCACGCACCTGCACGACGCGGGGTCGCTCACCCCCGCCGAGCGGGCGGCGGCCGACCTCGTCGGGGACGACCTCTACCGGCACACCCACGCGGTCGTCATCGACGCGGCGCACCCGCGCTGGCCGCGGGCGGTCCCGGTCGGCTGATCCGTTTACCTCACGCGGGCAACAGCATCCACAGCGCGAGGTAGACGAGGACGGCGGTGCCACCGGTAGCGAAGGCAGCGAGGACGGCGCCGGCCCGGACGAGGTTGGCGTCGACCCCGAAGTACTCGGCGACGCCGCCGCACACGCCGCCGAGCATGCGCTGCGAGGTCGAGCGGGCGAAGGGCTTGGTGGTGTTGCTGTCGAAGGTCATGTCGACATCCTGTCGCCCGGACCGGGCTCGGCGCATCAGGTGTCACCCCGATTTCGACCCTGATCTTCGCCCGGAGCCCCGCCCCACGTACCGAATGGGCCATTTGGTCAGTTGAACTGACCAAATGGCCCATTCGGGACGGTGGCCCGCGCGGCGCGGCGTCAGCGGCGCAGCGGCATGATCCGCCGGACCTCGGCGTCCCGCAGGAACAGCCCGCCCCAGACCAGGATGCCGACGTACACCGGCGACAGGATCGTGGACAGCAGCGGCTGCTCGGTGAGGATGTTGCTGGTGACCGCGCCGCCGAGGTAGCCGGTGAGCAGCACCGCCCCGAGGAGCGACGTGACGGGCAGCAGGTACAGCGCCAGGCACACCAGCATCACGATGCCCATCACGTACGGCGCGTAGTCGGGGAATCCGTACTCGGCGATCGACTCCCGCACCGGCTCGATGTTCGCGAGGTGGATGACGGCATCAAATAGCAGGAACGCGGCCACGAGGGCGGTGACCACGAGCCCAGCCAGTCGGGAGCGCGGGGACACCGCGCCGGTCGGGGCGGACTGGACGGCGATCGGAGTGGCGGTCATGGGGACTCCTCGGATCCGGTGCTCCGCGCGGGGTGCGTGAAGCCGTTGTCAGATAGACACCGCACCGCACCCAAACTCATCGCCCGCGGGTTCCGAAGCGGCAGTGGCACTCCTGCCGGTGGCCCGGACCGGCAAGGGCGGTCAGCGGCCGAGGAAGGCCAGCAGTCGTTCACCCGGGCCCGCCGACGCCGACACCCGGCGGGGCGCCGCGAAGCGTCCCGGCCGGTCGGCGTCCGACACCAACAGGCGGGCGCACCACAGCAGTTCATCGGCCAGTCCGCCGGGGATCTCCCGCGGCACGCCGCACGCGGCGGCCACGTCCCAGCCGTGCACCGCGACCTCGAGGGCGCCCGCCGCGGCCGCGATGTCGGACGGCAGGGGGACGCCGCCCACCCGGATCGCGCCCCGGTCACCGGACCCACGCCACGCGCTCATCATTCGGCAGGCCCGATCATGCAGCGCGGCAACGGGGTCGGTGCCCGCATCGGGGATCGACGCGGGCACCAGGACCACCGCCCGATCCAGCACGACCTCCTCAAGCACGGTCAGCGACTCGTTCATGTGCGCGAGCAGCATCCGCAGATCCCACCCCGAGCACGGGGTCGGCCGGTCCAGGTCCCGGTCCGTCACGCTCCGCAGCGCGCCGTCCGTGTAGGCGATCGCGCGTTCGAGCAGCGGCACCGGGTCGGCGAGCGGCCCGGTGGTCCACTCGGCCGTCATGTCGCCGGATCCGGGGCTGGCAGGACGTCCGGCAGCCCGAACTTCGCGAACAGCGACAGGTCGAAGAACACCGTCACATGCCCGATCCCGGACGGCCCCAGGGAAACCACCTGCAGTTGGAACGCCCGGTGCACCCCGTCCTCCGCGCGCATGTAGAGACCGAAGGCTGGCTGCCCGTTCGACACCGTCGGCACCAGCCGCATGTCACCGGAACCCGTGGCGGGACAGTTGTTCTCGATCAGGGACCGGATCGCGGCCGGCCCCTGGTACCAGCCGTCGAACGGCGGCATCTCCCACACCGCGTCCTTCGTGAACAGGTCGGTCAGCGCCGCCATGTCGTAGTTCTCGAACGCGGCCATGTACCGGTCCAGCAACGCCCGCTGCTCGGGGTCGACCGGTTCGACGACGGCGTCCTCCGCCGGGGCGGCCTGCGCGAGCTGGGCCCTGGCCCGCTGCAGCGCGCTGTTGACCGCGGCGGTGCTGGTGTCGAGTAGCTCCGCGACGTCGGCGGCGGGCCAGGCCAGCACTTCCCGCAGGATCAGCACCGCCCGCTGCTTCGGCGGCAGGAACTGCAGCGACGCGATCAACGCCAGCCGCAGGCTTTCCCGCGAGGTCGCGACGGTCGCCGGGTCCGCGGCGGCGACACCGAGCATCTCGTCGGGGATCGGCTCGAGCCACGGCACCTCCTCGCGGGTGACGAGGTCGTCGGCGGGGTCGGAGCTCGGCGCGCCGAGCCCGGTCGGCAGCGGGCGCCGCCCCTTGGACTCGAGCGCGGTGAGGCAGGTCGTGGTCGCGATCCGGTACAGCCAGGTGCGCAGCGAGGACCGGCCCTCGAATTTGTCGTAGGCGCGCCACGCCTTCAGGTACGTCTCCTGCACCAGGTCCTCCGCCTCGTGCACCGACCCCGACATCCGGTAGCAGTGCGCGAGCAACTCGCGCCGGTACTGCTCCGCCTGCGGTGTGAACTCATCCCGGACTGTCGTCGCGTCGCTCATGCACCCACCCTTCCTCGATCGGCCATCGGAGTACAGACCGGTGGGCGGGCGGAAACTCATCGGCCGGTGTCAGGGCAGTGTCAGAACCACCGGCCCCGATTCGGTAATCGCGACGGTGTGCTCGCTGTGCGCGGCCCGCGACCCGTCAAGGGTGCGCAGCGTCCACCCGTCGGGGTCGTGCCGATAGTCGCCGGTGCCACCGCCGATGAGCATCGGTTCGAGCGCGAGCACCAGCCCGGGTCGCAGCCGCATTCCGCGGCCGGCACGGCCCTCGTTCGGCACGTCCGGGTCCTCGTGCATGGCGCGGCCGATGCCGTGTCCGCCGTGGTCCGCGAGCACCCGGCGGCCACGGGCCCGCGCGCACGTTCCGATGGCGGCGGCAATGTCGCCCATCCGATTGCCCGCGACCGCGGCGCTGATGCCACGGGCCAGCGCCTCGTCGGTGTCCGTGATCAGGCTCAGATCGTCGGGGTCTGCGTCGCCCACCACGAAGCTGATCGCCGAGTCGCCGCACCATCCGTCGAGGTACGCCCCGCAGTCGAGGCTGACGAGGTCCCCGTCGGCGAGCACCGCATCCGTCGGAATCCCGTGCACGACCGCATCATTGATGCTGACACACACCACGCCGGGGAAGGGGGTGGGCGCCCAGTTTGGGTGATAGCCGAGGAAGGCCGGACGCGCCCCGGCCTCCGCGATGACCGCGGCCGCAGCAGCGTCCAGTTCGCGCAGACTCGCCCGGCCAGCATGGTCGACGTCGCCACCGCGGCCGGGATCTCCGTCGAGACGCTGCGCAAGATCGAGACCGGCCGGATCGCCACCCCCGCGTTCTTCACCGTGTCCGCGCTCGCCCGGGTCCTCGGCCTGTCCCTCGACCGGGTCGCGCACGTTCTCGCGGACCCACCGGTCGAGCGCGACGTGGCGTCCTGACCAGGACGCGCAGGCCTCACCCGGCTCCCGGTCTCCCGCGACGCACCCCACAGCGCCGCGTCGACCCCGTATCTTCCCCGCCGTGACCTCCCCCTCGACACCACACACCGCCAGCCGTCGCGCCGTGCTGCGCGGTGCCGCCCTCGGCCTCGGCGCGCTCGGCCTCGGCGGACTCGGGCTCGCCGGGGCCGCCGCCGCGCAGGCCGGACCCGCCCCCACCGCGCTGCGCGGCCGGACCGCGATCGTCGTCGGCAGCGGATTCGGCGGCGCCGTCGCCGCGTTGCGCCTCGGGCAGGCCGGTGTCCGCACCACCGTCCTCGAACGCGGTCGCCGCTGGCCGATCGACCCCGCCGGCAACACGTTCAGCACGATCAACCAGCCGGACGGCCGCTCCGCCTGGTTCTCCGACCGGCCGCACCTCAACCAGGCGACCAAGATCCTGACCATCCCGCGCTACCCCGGCATCGTGGACCGGGTCCGCGGCAACGGCATCGACGCCCTGTACGGCGCCGGTGTCGGCGGCGGCTCGCTCGCCTTCGGCGCGTTCACCCCGCAGCCGCGGCGCCGGGACTTCGAGCAGGTCTTCCCGACCCAGATCGACTACACCGAACTCGACCGCGTCTACTTCCCGCGGGCCAGGGCCATGCTCGGCACCTCCCCGCTGCCCGCCGACCTGCTCGCCCACCCGTCCTACCGGGGAGCGCGGGCCTGGCTCGACGACATCCGCGACTTCGGCGGCGAGCCGGTGCTGCACGACTTCTGCGTGGACTGGGACCTCGTCCGCGACGAACTCGCCGGGCGCAGGCCCGCGTCGTACTCGATCGGCGAGGGCCCGTACGGCTCCAACTCGGGCGCCAAGAACAGCGTCGACCACAACTATCTGCCCGCCGCCGAGGCCACCGGCAATGTGACCGTCGAACCGATGCACGAGGTCACCGAGATCCGTGAGGTGTCCGGGCAGGACCGGTTCGAGGTGGCGGTCCGCGTCATCGACGAGACCGGTGCCGCCGTCGCGCACAAGACGCTCGTCGCCGACTACGTGTTCATGGCCGCGGGCTCCTTCTACACCTCGGCGCTGCTGGCCACCGCGAAGGCGCGCGGCACCCTGCCCCGGCTCGGCGACCAGGTCGGCAAGGGGTACGGCAACAACGGCGACTTCCTGATGGCCCGCACCCTGCTGCGCCGCGACTACGGCGCCAGGCAGGGCGGGCCGGGTGTCGCGGTCATGTACGACGACGACAATCCGGACGGGCCGATCTCCATCTCGTGGGAGGCGTCACCGTTCCCCGACGCCGCGGGCGGCATCACGTCCGCGAACCTGATCCAGGTGATCAGCGACGAACGCGGGTCGGTCGACTACAACCCGGCGACCGGGCGGGCCGAGCTGAACTATCCGCACAGCGAGGAGTCCAGCGACGTCGACGCCCGCGCGAAGCGGTTCGCCGGCCGGTTCCACGACCGGACCGAGGTGCGGTTCGGTTCGCCTGCCACCGGCGTCCCGGTCTACAGCCGGCTCGTCGACTTCGGGTCCGGCTGCACCTGGCACGGCCTCGGCGGCATGGTGATGGGCCGCGCCTGCGACCACGACGGGAAGGTCGACGGCTACGCCAACCTGTTCGTCGTTGACGGCGCGCTGCTGCCCGGATCGTCCGCGTTGGTGAACCCGGCGCTGACGATCACCGCGATCGCCGAACGCTGCCTGGACCGGTTCGTCGCCGCCCGGGCCTGACCCGGTCGGCGCGGGCGGTCCCCGACGCCGGTCGGTAGCGTGATCGGTTGGTGCCCGCTCCGGGTGCCAACCGATCGAAGGGACGGTGCATGACAGCGGACTCGACATCGACCGTGGTCGCACCGTCGACCACGCGGGCCGCGACGCGTCGCCGCGGCCCGCGACCGGCCCGCCCCGATCTGCTGGTCGCGGCCGGGTTCACCGCGCTCGCCGTCGTCGTGATGGGCAATCAGTGGCGGCAGCCCGCGTCCGGGTACCTCACCGGCAGCGGCCAGGATCAGCGAATGTGGGAGTGGTTCTTCGCCCTCGCCGCCCGCTCGATCACCCGCCTCGACAATCCGCTCGGGTCACTGCTGCAGAACTATCCGCAGGGTGTGAACCTGATGGCGAACACCGCGATGTTCGGGGTCAGCGTCCCGCTCGCGCCGATCACGCTGCTGCTCGGCCCGACCGTCACCTGGACGCTGGTGTTGACGTTCGGGCTCGCCGCCACCGCGTACGCCTGGTACTGGTTCCTGCGCCGCTACGCGGACGTGTCCCGGGTCGCGGCGACCGTCGGCGGCCTGTTCTGCGGCTTCGCGCCCGCGGTGATCTCGCACGCCAACGGGCACCCCAACTTCGTGGTGCTGGCGCTGCTCCCGGTGATCCTCGGCTGCGTGATCCGCCTCTCCCGCGGCGCCGGAACCCGCACCGCCGTCTGGCTGGGCCTGCTGGTCGCGATGCAGATCGCGCTCGGTGAGGAGCCGCTGCTGATCACCGCCCTCACGTTCGGGGTGTTCACCGCCGCCTACTACGCGGTCCGGCCCCGGCTGTTCCTTCCCGCGGCACGGCGCGCGACGAAGCCGCTGCTGCTCGCCGCGCTGATCGCGTTGATCCTGACCGCGGGGCCGCTGTGGTGGCAGTTCTTTGGCCCGCAGAGCTACCGCTCCATCGACCACGGCCCGATGGGTAACGACCTCAAGGCGCTGCTGCAGTTCCCGCGCCAGTCCGTCGGCGGCCGCGTCACCCCCGGTCAGGACGTCGCAATCAACGCGACCGAGGAGAACGCCTACTTCGGCTGGCCGCTGCTGGCCGTCACGCTCGCCGCCGCGGTGTGGCTGCGCCGGGTCGCGATCGCCCGCGCCGCCGCGATCACCGTCGTCGCGCTGTGCACGCTGTCCCTCGGCGCCGAGCTGACCATCGGCCGGGACGGCACCGGTATCTGGCTGCCGTGGTCGCTGCTTGAGCGGCTGCCGTTGCTCGAATCGGTCCTCGAAACCCGCTTCGCGATGGGGGCGATCCCCGCGATCGCGCTGCTGCTCGCGTTGACCATCGACCGGGCCCGCCGCGAGCGGGCCACCCTGGCGCCGTGGACGGCGGCGCTGGTCCTCGCCCTGCTGCCGCTGACCCCGCTGCCCCTGCACGCCGTTGAGCGCGCGCCCGCGCCCCAGTTCTTCACCGACGGCACCTGGCGGCAGTACGTCGGCGGCGGCTCCGTCGTGACCATCCCGCTGCCCCGCCCCGAGGACGCCCGCGCCCTGACCTGGCAGGTCGAGGCCGGCTTCGGGTTCCCGCTGGCTGGCGGCTACTTCGTCGGCCCGGTCGGCCCGGACAAGAAGGCCAAGTACGGCCCCGACGACCGTCCGACCGCGAGCCTGCTCGCGCGGGTGCAGAAGGACGGCGTCGTCCCGCACGTCACCGACGCGATGCGCGCCGAGGCCGCCGCCGACCTGGCGTACTGGCGGGCCGACGTCCTCGTCATGCCGCACGGCAGCAACGAGCGGGCGCTGCGGCTGACGGTGCAGGACCTGCTCCGGGACCAGGGGCACCGGGCCTCCGACGTGTGGGTGTGGGACCTGCGGGCACGCTGAGCCGCCGTCGCCGGGTGGCGCGAACCGTTCAGGTCGGGAGCGGGCGCGGCACCCCCGCCCTGGCCCGGACCAGCATCCCGTAGCCGACCCATGCGAGGGCACGGAGCGCCAGGAACGCCACGATCACCAGCACGAGCACGGTGACGTCGGGCAGCGCACCGAACGCGACGGCAATCGACACCGGCCCGCCGAAACCGAGATACCCGACCCCGACGAACACCGCGACATACACCGCGACCGCGGCTGCGAGGTCGCGCAGGCCCGGCAGCAGCGCGCCCGCGACGAAACCGTTGTCCCGCAACCGCCGCGGCAGGGTGCGTGCGCGCCGGACCTGTCCCCGTGTCGCCAGCACCATCGCCAGCAGGGCCACCGCGGCGACCGCGCCGACGACGACGTAGGTGACGGTGAAGGCGTTGCTGATCGACGGTGCGCCATCGCCCGCGAGCATCGCCATCGCACCATCGAACGCCGTCCCGCTGTCCACCAGAACCGGGTTGGCTGCCGTGAGAACGACCAGTCCGACGCCGCGGTCGGGAAGGAATCCCAGATTGGAGTGGTAGTTGGCCAGGTCGCCGTCGTGCCGGACGACCGGCTGCCCGGCCACCGACCCGGCACCCCAGCCGAATCCGTAGTCGTCGACGCCGGACAGCGCGCCGTCGTCGGCGATCGGGACCGCGGGGGCGTGCATGAGCGCGAGGCCGGCCTCGGACAGCAGGCGGACGCCGTCGAAGCTGCCCGTCATCTGAAACTCGAGGTAGTGGCCGAGATCGCCTGCGGTGGAGATCAGATAGCCGTCGGGGAGCGCGCCGGGAAAGGCCGGGGTGTCCCGTTCGACGGACGCACCGAAGACGGTGGTGGTGCCCTCGACCAGTCCGGCCTCGCGCGCCGCATCGAGGTCGGTGAAGCTGCGCGTCATCCGGAGCGGATCGAAGATGTGCGCCTGGACGTAGTCGGCGAAGGCCTGCCCGGACACCGTCTCCACCAGCAGGCCGAGGGTGGCGTAATTCTTGTTGCAGTAGTGGAATTCGGCGCCTGGTGTGCTGACGAGTTCGATGTCGGCGAGGGCTCGGACCCGGTCCTCCAGGGTGACGGACGGCTCGTACAGGTCCACCGTTCCGGCAGCGGTGGGCAACCCGCTGGTCTGCTCGAGCAGGTGCCGGACGGTGATCGGCTCGCTTCCGCCTGCGGTGCGGAACCACGAAATGTACTGGGTGATCGGCGAATCGAGGGCGATCCTGCCCTGATCGACCAGCTGCATCACGGCGAGCGCGGTGAACGATTTACTCAGCGAGCCGAGCAGGAACGGCGTGTCGACCGTGACGCCGGCACCGAGCGCTCCCGAACCGGTCACCCCACCGTCCGCCACGATCGCGTACGCCGCGGACGGGACGTGGGACGCGCGCAGTTGCGCCTGCAGGTACCCGAGCACGTCCTCGTCGGCGGTGGACCCCGACGAGGGCTGCGCCGCAACCACACCCGCCCCCGCCGCGAGGGCAACCGTCACACAGACGAGACCGGCAACGACCAGTCGGACCAGGTACGGAAGACCACGGTGGCGCCCCGCCATCGATTCTCACCTCGCTTCGTCGGGGGGCCAGTACATCAGACGCGGCACCCCCGGGAGCGCCGCCCCGGGGCGCACATAGGGGGTCGGGGATGTCCGATCTGCCCCCCACCGTCCCCTAACCTGCCGCCGAATCGCGGCGGGAGCCGCCAGCACCCGGTCGAATGGCAGCAGGCACCGACCGGTGCCGGACCGCGACATCAGGAGCTCCCATGTCCTTCTCGACCATGTTCTCGCTGATCGCGTCGCTGCTCGGACCGAGTGTCGGCAGTGCGGCCGGCGGCGGCGCCGAGGGCGGAGGAGGTTTCGCCTTCGACTCCTGACCCCGGCCGACCGGGCCACCGCTCCCTCGCGGCGTCGTCCGGCCCTCGACCCGCCGCCGGTGATGCCGCCCCGCATCACCGGCGGCGTTTCCACTGATGGGCCACGCTCGCCTGCGACGGCCCGCCCATCCCATACGATCGATCCCTGTGCCAGCCGAGTCCGACGCCCCCGCCGTCCCCACGTCCCCGCAGGCGCCGGATCAGCGTGCCTCCCGCACGGTGCGGCTGATCGCGACCGTCGCCGGACTGCTCGGCTTCCTCCTCGCGGTCGCGACGCCGCTGCTGCCCGTCTCGCAGCAGGCCGCGACCCTGTCGTGGCCGCAGAACGGCGAGCTGACCGGCGTCGAGGCGCCGCTGGTGAGCTACGAGCCGCTCACCCTCGACGCCCACATTCCCTGCCCGGTGTTCGCGGACCTCGGCGCGGACGGCGGCACCGTCCTGTCCACCGTCCCTGCCTCCGCGCCCGACGCCGAGACGGTCGGCCTCACCGTCGCCGTCGGGACGGACGAGGACCGCACCGTCTCCGTCGTCCTGCGCGGCGGACGGATGGTCGCGGCGCCGCTGGCCGACCTGACCGGGTGCAGCGCCCTCGTCCTGCACTCCGACGCCGACGGAACCACCGCGACGTTCGCCGGGCTGAACGCCGCCGACGGGACCGGGCCGGTGACCGCCGAGGTCACCGGCGACCAGCGCCCCCAGCTGGTGGGGCTGTTCACCGACCTGACCGGGCCCGCCCCGGGCAATAGTGAGGGCACCGCCCCGGGCACGAGTGAGGGCACCGCCCTCGCCGGCCTCGAGGTGCACGCCGACCTCGACTCCCGCTTCTCGTCGAGCCCCACCGCGTTCAAGGTGATCGCGATGATCGTCGGGGCGGCGGCGACGCTGCTGTCGCTGGCCGCGCTGCACCGGCTGGACCTCGCCGACGGGCGCCACGCCCGCCGCTTCCTGCCGCGGCACTGGCTGCGGTTCGGCGCCGTCGACGCCGTCGTGAGCGGGACCCTGGTGGTGTGGCACTTCATCGGCGCGAACACCTCCGACGACGGCTACCTGCTGACGATGGCCCGGGCGTCGGAACACTCCGGCTACATGGCCAACTACTACCGCTGGTTCGGGGTGTCGGAGGCGCCGTTCGGCTGGTACTACGACGTCCTCGCCGCGCTGGCGAAGGTGTCCACCGCCAGCACCTGGATGCGGCTGCCCACCCTGGTCGCCGGGATCCTGTGCTGGCTGGTGATCAGCAGGGAGGTGATCCCCCGCCTCGGCCGCGCGGTGCGCCGCAACCGGATCGCGGTGTGGACCGCCGGGCTGGTGTTCCTGTCCTTCTGGTTGCCCTACGACAACGGCCTGCGCCCCGAACCGGTGATCGCGCTCGGCGCCCTGCTCACCTGGTGCTCGATCGAGCGGGCGATCGCCACCGGCAGGCTGCTGCCCGCCGCGGTCGGTGTGCTGCTCGCCGCGTTCTCGCTCGCCGCCGGGCCGACCGGACTGATCGCGGTCGCCGCGCTGATCGTCAGCCTGCGGCCGCTGGTGAAGCTGGTCGTCACCCGCGCCAGCGGCACCGGGGTGCTGCCGCTGCTCGCGCCGGTCCTCGCGGCGGGCACGGTGGTGCTGATCGCGATCTTCGCCGACCAGACCCTCGCGGTCGTGCTCGAGGCGATCAAGGTCCGCACCGAGATCGGGCCGAACGTGTCCTGGTTCGGCGAGTACCAGCGGTATGAGGCGCTGCTGAACATCTCACCGGACGGGTCCCTCGCCCGCCGGTTCGGGGTGTTCGCGATGGTGCTGTGCCTGATCGTGTGCGCGATGCTGCTGCTGCGCGGGCGCGGCCGGATCCCCGGCGCGGCGGCTGGCCCGTCCCGCCGCATCCTCGGCATCGTGTTCGTCTCGCTGCTGCTGATGATGTCGACGCCGACGAAGTGGACGCACCATTTCGGGGTGTACGCGGGCCTCGCCGGGTCGATCGCCGCGGTCACCGCCGTCGGGATCGCCGCGGCCACCGCCCGCTCCCGCCGCAACCGCGCGCTGTTCGCGTCCGGCGTGCTGTTCCTGCTGGCGCTGGCGTTCACTGGATCCAACGGCTGGTGGTATGTCTCCAGCTACGGCGTCCCCTGGTGGGACAAGCCGCCGTCGATCAGCGGCAAACCGTTCTCCACTGCGTTCCTCGCGCTGAGCATCCTGGTTCTGCTGTACGCGGGCTGGCAGCACCTGCGCGAACCGTATCGGGGGCCGGAACAGCCGGTGCGGCCCGGGCTGCGGACGCTGATCGCGTCGCCGCTGACGCTGGCCGCGGCGTTCATCGTGCTCGTCGAGGTGCTGTCCCTCGCGAAGGCCGCCGTCGGCCAGTACCCGGCCTACTCGGTGGCGCGGTCCAACCTGGACACCCTCACCGGCGACAGCTGCGCGCTCGCAAACGACGTGCTGATCGAACCGGACGCCAACGCGGGCATGCTGGCCCCGCTGACCGCCGGACCCGACCCGTTCGCCGCGGCCGAGAACACCGGGTTCACCCCGAACGGGGTGCCCGTCGACCTGACCGCCGACGAGGAGGCCAAGGCGGCGGGCGGCGCCAACACCGTCGACACCGGGTCAACCACCACCACCGGAACCACCTCCGCCGGGACCGGCGGCGGCACCGGAAGCACCGGCGTCAACGGCAGTTCCGTCGCGTTGCCGTTCGGCCTGGACCCCGCGACCACCCCGGTCCTCGGCAGTTCCGGCAGCGACGGGCCCGCGCACCTGACCACCGGCTGGTACGCGCTGCCCGACCGCAGCGACGCGACCCCGCTGCTGGTGGTCACCGCCGCGGGCCGGATCCGGTACGTCGACCCCGACGGCATCGAAACCCACGGGCAGGACCTGCACGT
The DNA here is from genome assembly GCF_042719255.1 of Rhodococcus sp. NPDC058532. Classification (NCBI taxonomy): domain Bacteria; kingdom Bacillati; phylum Actinomycetota; class Actinomycetes; order Mycobacteriales; family Nocardiaceae; genus Rhodococcus; species Rhodococcus sp. NPDC058532. Next base: position 86,482 of record NZ_JBHXNU010000007.1, on the reverse strand, counting down.
CGAATACGGCACCCGAAACGCGGACGGCTCGGTCGACGTGCTCGGCGCGGTCGCGCCGATCGACATCGGCCCGTCCCCGTCGTGGCGGAACCTGCGGGTGCCGATGGACGCAATCCCCTCCGACGCCGACGCGGTCCGCCTCGTCGCCGACGACCACGACCTCACCCCGAAGCAGTGGCTGGCGGTCACCCCGCCGAGGCTGCCGCAGACACGGACGCTGCAGGACGTTGTCGGGTCGCAGGCGCCGGTGCTGCTGGACTGGTCCGTCGGGCTGTCCTTCCCCTGCCAGCGGCCGTTCGACCACCGCTACGGCGTCGCGGAGGTCCCCGAGTTCCGGATCCTGCCCGACCGGGTCGGGGCCGACTCCACCAACGCCTGGCAGGACGCGTTCGGCGGCGGCCCGCTCGGCTGGGTGAACCTGCTGCTGACCGCGGAGACCATGCCCAGCTACCTGAACCACGACTGGGCGCGGGACTGGGGCTCGCTCGAGCGGTACACCCCGCTCGACCCGACGGCGGGCACCGCCACGGTCGACACCGAGACGGTGACCAGGTCCGGCCTCTGGTCGCCGGGCCCGATCGCGGCTCGCTGACCCCGGGCGCCGGTTCGTCGATGCTGTGAGGGCCACTCAGGTGGCTGTCATACCATCGACAACCGTGTCCGACGCCCTGACCGCCACCGCGCCCGCCCCCGCGCCAGCACCGTTACCCGACCCGCGCACCCAGTACCGGACCGCCCGGCTGGTCGCGATCGTGACCGGTCTGCTCGGGTTCGTGCTCGCGGTGGCGACCCCGTTCCTGCCGATCACGCAGACCGCGGCGACCCTGAACTGGCCGCAGGCCGGCACCGTCGGCAGCGTCGAGGCGCCGCTGATGGCGCAGGTGCCGATCGACCTGCGGGCGTCGATCCCCTGCCGCCTGGTCGACGACCTGCCCGCGTCGGGTGGGCTGCTGCTCGGCACCGCACCACCGGACGGCAGCGGCGCCCCGCTGAACGCGATGTCCGTCCGGGTCACCGAGACCAGCGTCGACGTCCTCGACCGGAACGTCGTCGTCGCCTCCGCGCCCAGGGACGCGGTCGCGGGCGGCGGCTGCACGGCGATCGCCATCAGCTCGGACATCGACGCCACCACCGCCACCTTCGAGGGCCTGACCGTCGACGGCAACCCCGTCACCGGCACCCTCACCGGCGACCTGCGCCCGCAGGTCGTCGGCGTCTTCACCGACCTGACCGGTGCCGCCCCCGACGGCCTCACGTTCACCTCCAACCTCGACTCCCGGTTCTCGTCGTCCCCGACCCTGGTCAAGCTCGCCGCGATGGTGCTCGCGGTGCTGCTGACGGTCAGTTCCCTGGTCGCGCTGCACCGCCTCGACGGCATCGACGGCCGCCGCGCCCGCCGCTTCTTCCCGTCGCACTGGTGGCGGGTCCGTCCGCTGGACGGGGTGATCGTCGGCACCCTGGTGCTGTGGCACTTCATCGGCGCGAACACCTCCGACGACGGCTACCTGCTGACGATGGCCCGGGTGTCCGAGCATTCCGGCTACATGGCGAACTACTTTCGCTGGTTCGGGGTCCCCGAGGCGCCGTTCGGCTGGTACTACGACGTCCTCGCGGCGATGGCGAAGGTCTCCACCGCCAGCCCCTGGATGCGGCTGCCCGCCCTGATCGCGGGCATCCTGTGCTGGCTGGTCATCAGCCGGGAGGTGCTCCCCCGGCTCGGCCGCGCCGTCCGCCTGAACCAGGCCGCGGTGTGGACCGGCGGCCTGGTGTTCCTCGCGTTCTGGCTGCCCTACGACAACGGCCTGCGCCCCGAGCCGATCGTCGCGCTCGGCGCCCTGCTCACCTGGTGCTCGGTCGAACGGTCCATCGCCACCGGCCGCCTGCTCCCTGCCGCCGTCGCAATCATGATCGCCGCGTTCTCGCTCGGCGCCGCCCCCACCGGCCTGATGTGCGTCGCCGCGTTGCTCGCGGGCGCCCGGCCGATGGTCCGCATCGTCGTCCGCAGGCACCGCGCCGTCGGCACCTGGCCGCTGGTGGCGCCGCTGCTCGCGTCCGGCGCGGTGGTGCTGGTCGCGGTGTTCGCCGACCAGACCTTCGCCGGGGTTCGCGAGGCCACCCGGGTGCGCACCCTGATCGGCCCGAACATGCAGTGGTACGAGGAGTTCCTGCGCTACTACTACCTGTTCGTGCAGACCGTCGACGGTTCGGTCTCCCGCCGGTTCGCGTTCCTGGTGATGGTGCTGTGCCTGTTCACGACGCTGTTCGTGTTGCTGCGCCGCAAGCGGGTTCCCGGCGCCGCCGTCGGGCCGTCGTGGCGTCTGCTCGGCGTCGTGTTCGGCACCGTCTTCTTCATGATGTTCAACCCGACGAAGTGGACCCACCACTTCGGCGTGTACGCGGGCATCGCGGGCGCCCTCGCCGCGCTGACCGCGGTCGCGGTGTCCGCGACGGCGCTGCGCTCGCGTCGCAACCGGACCATGTTCGCGGCCGGTCTGCTGCTGGTGCTCGCCTTCTCGTTCTCCGGCATCAACGGCTGGTGGTACGTCTCCAGCTACGGCATCCCGTGGTTCGACAAGACCGTCTCCCTGGCCGGGATCCAGGTCAACACCGTGCTGCTGGTGCTGTTCGTGGCGTGCGTGCTGCTGGTCGGCTGGCAGTACTTCCGCGAGGACTTCATCGGCAAGCAGGTGCGGGCGTCGGGCAGCCGTCGACGCCGCATCACGGCGTTGGCCGCGATGCCGCTGACCGTCGTCGCGGCACTGATGGTGCTGTTCGAGGTGCTGTCCCTGACGAAGGGCGCGGTCGCGCAGTACCCGGCGTACTCGTTGGCGCGCTCCAACATCGACGCCGTCACCGGGTCGCCGTGCGGGCTCGCCGACCACGTGCTCACCGAGGCCGACCCGAACGCCGGTCGGCTGCAACCACTCCCGGAACCCGGGGTCACGGATCCGCTCGCAGGCGTGAACGCCGTCGGCTTCGGCCCCGACGGGGTTCCATCCGACCTCACCGCCGACTACACCGAGGTCAAGCCCGGTCAGGCGAACACCGACAACCAGTCCGTCGGACCGGAATTCGTCACCGGCGCCAGTGCCGGCACCGAGGGCGGCACCGGGGCCCGCGGCGTCAACGGATCGACCGCGAAGCTGCCGTTCGGCCTCGACCCGGCCACCACCCCGGTCCTCGGCAGCTACCAGACCGGGGTGCAGGAGCCCGCGCTGCTGACGTCGAGCTGGTACGCGCTGCCCGCCCGCAGCGACGACGCCCCGCTCGTCGTGGTGACGGCGGCGGGCCGCATCTGGTCGGAGTCGAAGGACGGCGAGGTGACCTACGGGCAGGCCCTGCGCCTTGAGTACGGCCATCGGGAGGCCGACGGCACCGTCACCATCCTCGGCAGCTACCTGCCCAAGGACATCGGGCCCGCCCCGTCGTGGCGGAATCTGCGGATCCCGTTGGACGAGTTGCCCGCCGAGACCGACACCGTCCGGATCACCGCCAACGACCCGAACCTCTCCGGTGACCAGTGGCTGGCGTTCACCCCGCCGCGGGTGCCGCAGCTGCAGACACTGAACACCTATCTCGGCTCCGAGCAGCCGGTGCTGCTGGACTGGGCCGTCGGGTTGCAGTTCCCGTGTCAACGCCCGTTCGACCACCGCTACGGCGTCGCGGAGATGCCGGGCTACCGGATCCTGCCGGACCGGCCGCTGGCCGTCAGCTCCACCGACACCTGGCAGGCCGCGGAGAACGGCGGCCCGCTCGGCTGGACCGAAATGCTCGCCGAATCCTCCACCGTCCCCACCTACATGAAGGACGACTGGGGTCGGGACTGGGGCGCGCTGGAGCGGTACACCCGGCACTTCCCCGACGCCACCCCGGCCACCGTCGACACGGCCACGGTGACCCGCTCCGGCTTCTGGAGCCCCGGCATGATGCGCGTCTACCCATAGCCCGAGGTTCCCTAATGTCACATTGACTCACTCCACGATCCTGAATGTGACATTAGGGAACCTCCGGTGTGGAGGAATCTCAACTATCCACAGGCCGGAGATTCATCCACAGAACGCCAGGAGTCGGGGCTCGGACGGGACCTCCCGCGCCGGCGACCACCCACACTGACGGCATGCGACGCGGAAAATGGGCCGACGACTACAACACGCTCGTCGGGTACAGCACGAACCTAGCCATCCGGTCGAGCACCCTCCGCGGTCTCGGCGTCGCACCGAAGACCCTCGCCCGCTACTGCCTTCCGGGCGGTCCGTGGCAACGGATTCTTCCCGGGATCATTCTGCTGCACAACGGGGTCCCCAGTGCACGACAGCGTGCGACCGCCGCCCTGATGTACGGCGGACCTGACAGCGTCCTGTCCGGTCACGCCGCACTCGCTGAGCACGGATTCCGTCGTTCGGCGACAATGTCGGACGTCCTGCTCCTCATTCCCGCATCACGGCACCGGGCACCGACCGGGTACGTCAAGGTCGAACGGACCTGGCGCATGCCGGACGCCAGCGAGATCAGCGACCGTGGACCCGTTCGCTACGCCTCGGTCACCAGGGCAGCGATGGACGCGGCGCGGCGAATCGGTCGGCGCGACGACTGCCGCGCACTGCTGGCCGAGGTCATCCAGCGCGGCGACACCTCGCTCGAGGAGCTCGCGATCGAACTCGCCGAGGGCTCCCGTCGTGGGACCGCCCTGGCCAGATCCGTCCTGAGAGAGCTTGCCGACGATGCGCATTCCGTCGAGGAGATCCACGCCCAACGCATCTACAAGCGGAGCGGGCTGCCCACGATGGTGCACAACCGCGAGGTCGAAACCCACAACGGGGAATTCGTCGCGTCGCCGGACGGTTGGATCGACGATGTTGCGATGGCCTGGGAAATCGACTCCCTCAAGCACCACCTGACCCTGACCGATCACGAGGCAACCGTGCTCCGTCGGGCGCGCATGCAGGCGGCGGGGATAGTCGTGCTGTGCCATCTGCCGAAGACGCTGCGCCAGAACCCCGCACTCGCACTGCAAGACCTCAGGGACAATTACGGGCACGCTGCGTCCCGACCACGCCCAAAGGTTCGACTCCGCCCCAAGGTTCCCTAATGTCACATTGGGGATCGTGGAGTGCGCCAATGTGACATTAGGGAACCTGTATGGGGGTCAGAACGGCAGCAGGTGATGCTTGCGCGGATTCTTGAAAACGGTCTTGTCGCGGAGCACGGTGAGGGCCTTGCGGATCTCGAGGCGGGTGGTCGACGGATCGATCACCGCGTCGACGTAGCCGCGCTCGGCGGCAATGTACGGCGTCGCAACGTGCTCGTTGTAGAAGTTGATCAGGTCCCGGCGCACCGCGGGTGCGTTCTCGCCAGCTGCCTCGATCTGCCTGCGCCCGATGATGTTGACCGCGCCCTCCGCGCCCATGACCGCGATCCGGGCGGTCGGCCAGGCGAAGTTGATGTCGGCGCCGAGCTGCTTGGAGCCCATCACCGCGTAGCCGCCGCCGTACGACTTGCGCACCACGACGGTGACCTTCGGGACCGTCGCCTCGACGAACGCGAACAGGAACCGGCCACCGCGCTTGATGACGCCGATCTTCTCCTGCTCCACCCCGACCAGGAAGCCGGGGGTGTCGACGACGAACACCAGCGGGATGTCGTAGGCGTCGCAGACGCGGACGAAGTGGGCGGCCTTGTCGGAGGAGGCGGCGTCCAGCGCACCGGACAGGTGCATCGGCTGGTTCGCCACGACACCGACCGGACGGCCGTCGACCCGCGCGAAGCCGGTGATGATGTTCTGCGCCGTCTGACTGCGGACCTCGTGGAAGTCCCCGTCGTCGAAGATCTTCACCAGGATGTCGTGCATGTCGTAGCCCGCGTTGTCGGCGTCCGGCATGAACGTGTCGAGCTCGAGGTCGTCCGGGGTGATCTCCGGCTCAAGGCCGGGGTTGATGATCGGCGGCTGCTCGGTGCAGCTCGACGGCATGTAGCTCAGGTACTTGCGCGCCCACTCGAACGCGGCCTTCTCGTCGGGCGCGACGTGGTGAATGTTGCCGTACTCCACCTGATTCCGTGCGCCACCGAGCTCGTCGAGGCTGACGTCCTCGCCGGTGACGGACTTGATCACGTCGGGTCCGGTGACGAACATGTACGACTCTTCGGTCGCGATCACGACGTCGGTGTTGATCGGTGCGTAGACGGCACCGCCCGCGCACTTGCCGAGGATGATCGAGATCTGCGGGCACATCCCCGACAGCGGTTCCTGCCTGCGACCCATTTCGGCGTACCACGCCAGGGACGTCACCGCGTCCTGGATGCGGGCACCCGCCGACTCGTTGATGCCGACAACGGGGCAACCGATCTTGATCGCAAAGTCGTTGACCGCAGCCACTTTTCGGCCGAAGATCTCGCCTGCCGCACCGCCGAAAACGGTCTGGTCGTGGGCGAACACCGCGACCGGGCGGCCGTCGACGAGCCCGTGACCGGTGACGACGCCGTCACCGTAGGGGTTCGACGGGTCGCCGGGCTGCCTGGCGAGCTGCCCCAACTCGACGAAGGTGCCGGGGTCGAGCAGCATGTCGATGCGCTCGCGAGGCGTCGGAAGGCCCTTCACCCGACGCTTCTCGATCGCCTTCGGGTTGCCGGGGGCCTTCGAGACCTCGAGCTTCTCCCGCAGTTCGGCCAGCTTCTCGGCGGTGGTGGTGCTCACTCAGTTACTCCGGTTCTCGGCTTCGATGGCGGCCAGCCGTTCGGTCAGATCGGCACCCACCTTCGCGATGTACGGTTCGTCGACGATCTGGACGTGGTCACCGCCGACGTAGACGACCTCGAGGTCCTCGGCGACCTTCGCCCACCCGCCGTCGGGGGTGCGCGTCCCGAACGCGGGCTCGAGCGCGATCGCGTCGTCGTGGTACTTGTCCGCCATGTACAGGACGACGTGGCCGTCGTAGCGGTCCGGCCTGACGGTCTGCAGCGCCCGGTTGTCGAGCCACGAGGTGCGCTGGTGCTCGATGATCCCGCCCGGGATCTTCGCGCCGCTCACCTTGAGCAGGTTCATCAGGATCTCGATCTGCTCCTCGTCGGACTCCGCCGCCGCGAGCTTGTCGTACGGCAGCGGCGCGTCGACGTTGTAGGTCTTCTTCGCGAATGCGGCGTACCGCTGCCAGCGCTTGCGGATCTCGTCGGGGGTGTCCTCGACCTCCTCGCCCGCCATCACGGTATCGATCAGGCCGACGACCCGGACGTCCTTGCCCTGCTCACGCAGCAGCTTCGCCACCGCGTAGGACAGCGCGCCGCCGAGTGACCAGCCGTACAGCACGTACGGTCCGTCGCCCTGGATCTCGGTGATCAGCGGCAGGTACTCGCGGGCCCGGACCTCGATCGGCCCCTCGGTGCGTTCGAAGCCGTACATCGGGGTTCCTGCGGGGAGTCGCTTGAGCAGCGGCTCGTACGCGACGGTGGATCCGCCGGCCGGGTGGAAGACGAAAACCGGTACGGCTGAGGAGCCTTCGGGACGCGCTCGGAGCACCCGGACGAGTCCGTCGATCTTGCCCTCGTCCTCGAGATGCGGCCGCACCTTCTCGGCGAGTTGCTCGATCGTCTCGCAGTCGAGGACGTCATCGAAGCTCACGTCGCCACCGGCGCGGTCGCTCAGGCGCGCGGCCAGCTTCTCGGCGGTGTCGTCGTCGAGGACCGGGAGAATGTTGAAGATGCCCCTCGCGGACTTGCCGGTCACCACCGCCCAGGTGGCGAACGTCAGGCGTTCGGCTGCGTCGCGCGGCGGCACGTTGACGTCCTCGTCGGAGGCGTCGCCGACGCTCGGGGCGGCGACGGCAGCGCCGTCCGGTGCCTCGGCGGAGAGGATCTCCTCCGCCTCCGCGACCGGACTGGTGGTCTCCGCGCCGAGCACGGAATCCATCGCCTCGGAGGCAGTTTCGGCCTCCTTCTCCGCCTGCTGCTGCGCGGCGAGCGCCGCGACCTCGTCCCGGTTCTCGACCGCGTAGCGCAGGTACTTCTCGACCTCGCGCAGGTTCGCGTCCTTGACCGCGGTGAGCTGCAACTGCGGGATATCGAACTCGTACTCGACGCGGTTCTTGATCCGCACCGCCATCAGCGAATCCAAACCCAGTTCGATCAGCGGGATCTCGGCGGGCAGGTCCTCGACCGCGTAGCCCATCGACTCGGCAACAATCAGCGCCAGCCGATCCTCGAGGGACTGGCTTCCGTTCGGATCCCACGTGTCGCCGAAGGATTCGACGACCTCCGGCAGCTCCTCCATCGGCGAACTGGACCGTGCCGCGGGTGCGGCGATCACCGGTTCGGGCAGCGCCGCACCGGAGCTGACCACCGCGTCGAGCAGCAACGTGAAGGTGCCGTCGGTCTTCGAATGCACCTGCAGCGCACCGCCACCGGGGTGCGGCGCGAGGGTGGTGGTGAGGGTTCCCGACGGCGGGAGGTCGCCGCGGGCGATCGCCGCGGTCAGCGTCACGTCCGAGAGGACCTGCGCGGCAGCGGATGCCGCGAGCGTGTTCAGGTCGGCGACGGCGGAGGCCGCGACCTCCCACACGTGCCTGCCGTCGGGCAGCGACACGTGCGCGCCGGGGGGGCGTCCCGACCCACCGGTGCTGACCTGAATGTCGAGCCAGTGCTCCTTACGCAGGAACGCCGTCCGCGGCGGGTTCGCGTAGCCGCCGGCGGGCAGCAGCGACGACAGGTTCACCGGCTGCCCGTGTACGTACAGTTGCGCGAGGGCGGTCAGGACGCCGACCTCCTCGTCCTCCTTGCGCTTGAGCGTCGGGATCAGCTGGGTGTCGTGCACGCCCGCGTCGAACACGGTGGCGGCCACCGACATCAGCGTCGCCGGGTTCGGTGCCAACTCGACGAACGTGGTGTGTCCGGCGTCGACGGCCATCCGCACCGCGTTGGTGAAGTACACGCTGTGCCGCATGCCCTTGGTCCAGTACTCGACCGGGTGGATCGGGCCGTGGCCTGCCCGGTAGAAGGTCTCCTTGTCGACCGACGAGTACAGCCCGACGGTCAGCGGGTGCGGCTCGATGCCTGCGAGTTCCGCGGCCAGCTCACCGAGGATCGGGTCGACCTGCGACGTGTGGCTGGCGCCCTTCGTCTGCAGGATCCGGCCCATCTTCTCCTCGGCCTCGGCCCGCGCGACGATCGCCTCGACCTCGGGCTGGGGGCCGCCGATGACGGTGTGCGTCGGTGCCGCGTACACGCAGACCTCGAGGTGCGGGAAGTCGCCGAGCACGCCCTCGATCTCGGCGGCGCTGTACTCGACCAGCGCCATCAGCCGGATGTCGTCGCCGACCAGCGCGGACTCGCCCTCACCCATCAGCCGGGAACGGGCGGTGATGACCCGGACCGCATCCTCGAGGGAGAGCCCCCCGGTGACATACGCCGCGGCGGCCTCGCCCATCGAGTGCCCGACCGCGGCCTCCGGCTCGGCGCCGTGCTGCCGCAGCAGTGCGGCCAGGCCGATCTGGATGGTGAAGATGCCGACCTGGGAGGTCTCGACGTCGTAGTCGACGGCGTCGTCGAGGAACTTCTCGGCCATCTTGTAGCCGGTCTCGAACTCGATCAGCTCGTCGACCTGGTCGACGGCGGCCCGGAACACCGGATTGTTCAGGTACAGCTGCTTGGCCATCTTGCGGTGCTGCGACCCGAACCCGGAGAACACCCACACCGCGCCCTTCGCGGCGGGCGCGTCGGCGGAGAAGACGCCGGGCCCCGGCTTGCCCGCCGCGACGGCACGCAGTCCGGCGATCGCCTCGGCGTGCGTGCGGGCCAGCACCACCGCGCGGGAGCGGCCGTGGTTGCGCCCGGCGAGGGTGCGGGCCAGGTCGTCGAGTCCGGTGGTGCTGCCGATCTCCGTCTCGAGCCAGTCGGCAAGGTCGGACGCGGCGCGGCGACGGCGGGACGGCATCGACGCCGACACCGGCAGCAGCACCGGCAGCTCCGCCGCCTGTGCGTCCTTTTGGCCCGCCTCGAGACCAGAAGGACTCACAGGTGCCGCAGGCGCCTCGATGCCCATCGACTCGGCGGCGTCGGCCAGGACGGACTCCGCCTCGGCCGCGACGTCGAGCGGCTCCGCCGCCTGTGCGTCCTTTTGGCCCGCCTCGAGACCAGAAGGACTCACGGGCGCCGCAGGCGCATACTCGCGCACCACGACGTGGGCGTTGGTGCCGCCGAAGCCGAAGCCGGAGACGCCCGCGATCGCGCGACCGGTGTACCGCGGCCAGTCGGTGGCCTCGGGGATCACCTGCAGGTGCGCCCCGGCGAAGTCGATGTACGGGTTGGGGCCCGCATAGTTCAGCGACGGCGGGAGCTTGTCCTCCCGCATCGCCAGTACGACCTTGATCAGCCCGGCGGCGCCCGCCGCGGACTCGAGGTGGCCGAAGTTGGTCTTCGCGGAGCCGAGCAGCGCCGGCTTGTCGGCGTCGCGGCCGCGGCCGACGACGCGACCGAGGGCATCCGCCTCGATCGGGTCGCCGAGGATGGTGCCGGTGCCGTGCGCCTCGATGTAGTCGACGCCGGACGGCACGATGCCCGCGTCCCGGTAGGCGGCGCGCAGCACGTCGGCCTGCGCGTCCGGGTTCGGGGCGACGATGCCGTTGGAGCGGCCGTCCTGGTTGACGGCGGATCCGGCGATGACGGCGAGGATCGTGTCGCCGTCGCGTTCGGCGTCCTCGAGCCGCTTGAGGACGACCAGGCCGCCGCCCTCGGCGCGGACGATGCCGTTCGCGTCGGAGGAGAACGCCTTGATCTTGCCGTCGGCGGTGAGGACACCGGTCTCGTCGAAGCCGAGGGTCCCGGCGGGCGCGATCAGCATGTTGACGCCGCCGGCCAGCGCGATGTCCGATTCGCCGGTGCGCAGCGACCGGACCGCCTGGTGCACCGCGACCAGCGACGACGAGCAGGCGGTGTCCATCGCGACGGACGGGCCGCGGAAATCGTAGAAGTAGGAGACCCGGTTCGCGACGATCGAGGTGGAGGTGCCGGTCAGCGCGTACGGGTGCGCGTGCACCGGGTCGCTGACCGCGAGCAGCTGGTAGTCGTTGGCGGAGCTGCCGATGAACACACCGACCTGCTCGCCCTTGAGCTCGTTGGCCGGGATGTGGGCGTGCTCAAGCGCCTCCCACGCCAGTTCCAGCGCGAGCCGCTGCTGCGGGTCGACGTTGCGGACCTCGAGCGGCGACATCGCGAAAAACTCCGCGTCGAAGCCCTTCACGTCGTCGAGGTAGCCGCCCTTGGTGTTGGCCTTCGCGATGGCGTCCGCGATCTGCGGGTCGGCCGCGAACTCCGACCAGCGTCCCTCGGGCAGGTCGGTGACCGCGTCCCGGCCCTCGATCAGCAGCCGCCACATCTCGTCGGGGGTGTGCCCGGTTCCGGGGAACCGGGACGCAAGGCCGACGATCGCGACGTCGTGCGCGCCGGACAGGTCGCGTGGCGCGTAGTACCCGGCCTCGTCCGCGCCCTCCGGTGCCTCCGGCTCGCCCTCGATGATCCGGGTCGCGAGCGAGGCGATCGTCGGATGCTGGTAGGCGACGGTCGCGCTCAGGGTGACGCCGAGCAGGTCCTCGATCTCCCCGGACAGGGCGACGGCGTCCCGCGACGACAGGCCGAACTCCTCCATCGGCCGGTCGTCGGAAATCTGGTCGACCGGTTGCCCGGTGACCCCGGCAACCCAGTTCCGCAGCCATTCGCGCAGCTGCGCGACCGTCATCTCTGTCTCAGCCATCAGTGCATCACGCTACTCGTCGTCGGAGGGGTCGTCGGGGACGGTTGCGCGTTCAGACGCTGTCCGGGAACGCGGTCTGCTGGTAGCCGCCGCGCAGGGTGCCCTCGATGTACGCGGCCTTGCAGGCGCGTCGCGCAATTTTTCCGCTGGACGTGCGGGGGATGGAACCGGCGGGCACCAGCAGCACGTCGCGCGCGGTGACCCCGTGCCGACCGGAGATCGCCGCCCGCACCGCGTCGGCGACCGGGGCCGGGTCGGCCTTGCCCGCGCCGGGGGCGCGTTCGGCGACGACCACGAGCTGCTCGGAGGCGTCGTCCGCGTCGTAGCTGAGGCCGGCGGCGCCGAACTCGAAGACCTCCGCGGGCAGCTGGTTCGCCGGCACCGCGAACGCGGCGACGAACCCGGGCCGCAGCGCGGTGCTCGACTCCTGCGCCGAGAACTCGAGGTCCTGCGGGTAGTGGTTGCGGCCGTCGACGATCACCAGGTCCTTGACCCGGCCGGTGATGTACAGCTCGCCGTCCACGTAGACGCCGTAGTCGCCGGTGCGCATCCAGTTCGCGTCCGCGGGGGTGCCGTCGGCCTTGCTGCCCTCGGTCAGCCGGTCGGTGAGCTTGTTGTGGAAGGTCTGCGCGGTCTCGTCGGTGCGGCCCCAGTAGCCGATGCCCATGTTGTTGCCGTGCAGCCAGATCTCGCCGACGTGCTCGTCCGCGACCTCGGCACCGGTCTCGGGGTCGACGATCGCGGCCCACTGGCTGCGCGCGACGTGCCCGCAGGAGACCTGCGCGATGGCGCCGGGCGCGTCCTGCGCGACCTTGACCATCCGGCCCTGCCCCAGCCGGTCCCGGTCGACGTAGATGACCCTGGCCTCGTCGGCCTGGTCGGTGGTCGAGACGAACAGCGTCGCCTCGGCCATGCCGTAGGACGGCTTGATCGCGGTCTTCGGCAGCCCGTACGGCGCGAAGGCCTCGTTGAACTTGCGCATCGACGAGGTGGTGACCGGCTCGCTGCCGTTGATCAGGCCGATCACGTTGGACAGGTCGAGGGTCTCGCCGCTCTTCGGCAGGCCGCGGGCGGCGGCGTGCTCGAACGCGAAGTTCGGCGCCGCCGCGAACGTGCCGGCACCGTCGGCGACCGCGGCGAGTTCCTTGATCCAGCGGTACGGGCGGGCGACGAACGCCCGCGGGCTCATGATCGTGATGTACTTGCCGCCCAGCGCGGGCAGGATCACCGTCAGCAGGCCCATGTCGTGGAACAGCGGCAGCCAGGTGACGCCGCGGGAGTCGGTGCTCAGCCCGATCGCGTCGGCCATCTGCAGCGCGTTCGTGCCGACCGCCCGGTGGGTGATCTCGACACCGGCGGGGACGCGGGTCGAGCCCGACGTGTACTGCAGGTAGGCGATGTCGTCGAGGGCGGGATCCGGGTTGCTCCACGTCTCGCCGACGGTGTCCGGGATGGCGTCGACGGCGATGATCCGGGGCCGCTGCGGCGCGGGCAGCGACCGGAACAGCTGCCGGACGCCCGCGGCCGACTCGGACGCGGTGAGGATCGCTGCGGGTTCGCAGTCGCCGAGGACCGCGTGCAGGCGGTCGGTGTGGCCGGGCTCGTCCGGGTCGAACAGCGGCACCGCGATGGTCCCGGCGTGGATGGCGGCGAAGAACGAGATCACGTAGTCGAGGCCCTGCGGGGCGAGGACCGCGACCCGGTCGCCGGGCTTGGTCACCTGCTGCAGCCGCGCCGCGACCGCGCGCAGCCGGACCCCGAACTGGTTCCAGGTGAGCTCGTGCACCTCGCCGTCGCGTTCACGGGAGTAGTCGATGTAGCGGTATGCCAGCTCGTCGGCGTTGTCCCGAGTGTGCTGCTCGACGTAGTCGACAAGGGTGTTGCCCGGCGTCAGAACGATCTGGCCGGATCCGTCGACGTAGTCATCGAAGTTCTTCATACCTTCTCCTCCAAGGCAAGCCCCGGCGCCAGGATCGCGCACCGGCGGGCTTCATTCCCTGCTCCCGCGAGGGGATCATGCAATCAGTGTCTAGTGGCAATAGTCAGATCGCGTCTTGACAACGACCTGTTTCGCACCCCAAACCAACGGAATATTACAGTCCCACGCCGGTCATTCCCCCTTGAGCTGGGCAATGACTGGCGCGAACGCTTCCATCTGGGTCGGGAAGATGCCGACGTACGACATCGACGTGCGCGCGCGAACGGCCCTGATCTGGTCGGCGATCTCCTCGTAGGTGCCGATCGCCAGGTACGGCGAGTTGAGGATCTCCTCGACGGTCAGCGTGACGTCCGCCTCGATGTTCGGCGGGTACCCGTTCGCGATCGCCGCCAACGCCATCTCCGCCATCGCCTCCCGATCATCGGTCGGCATGATCGTGGTGATCGTCCAGTTCAGTTCGATGTCGTCGAACCGGTCCCCCGCCGCCTCCCGGATCCGGTCGACCCGGGCCGCGGTGGCCTCCATCGTGATCCCGGAGAGCAGCATCCGGCCCTCCGCGTTGCTCGGCGGGGCCAGCGACACGATGTCCGCGTACTTGGCGGCCAGCGCGAGCATCTTCGGGCCGCCGCCGCCGATCGCGATCGGGGGGCGCGGACCCTGCCGCGGTCGCGGGCTGCCCTTGAGTCCGTTGATCGTGAAGTACTTGCCCTCGAAGGTGCATTCCTGGCCGCGCAGCAGCGTGTCCAGGATCTGCAGGGACTCCTCAAGCTTGGCAATGCGGACACCGGGCCGGTCGTACGCGATCCCGGCCTTGTCGAACTCGTCCTTCATCCACCCCGCGCCGATGCCCAGCTCCAGGCGTCCCCCGGACAGCACATCGATGGTGGCTGCATCCTTCGCGAGGACGGCGGGGTGACGAAAACCGTTGGCCAACACTGCCGTTCCGAGCCGAATCTTGTCGGTGGCGACGGCGAGGGCGCCGAGGGCCGCGATCGGGCCGACCTGGTTGCCGAGGTGGTCCGGGATCATGAAGCTGTCGTACCCGAGTTCCTCGGCCTGCTGGGCCAGTTTGACGAAGCGCCGGGCCCCGCCTTCGTCGGCGTTACCCTCGCCACCGGCCGCGAACCGGAACTTGCGCGGCGCGGGCGCGTCGGCGGAACTCATCGATCGATTCTCCTGAAAGCTGGCAGTGCGGAAACGGCTGGTGACCGGTTGGTCACTCTATCGGGTACCGACGCCCACCCCTATTCGTGCACAGGGACTCCCTCACTCATGAGCAGGGGTGGGTGCCGTACGCACCTTCTCAGCGGCCCAGTTTGTCATCCACTGGGTCGCCGTGGTGCCGTTTCCATCAACGACGAAGCTGTTATACAGCGCGTGCACAGGATTGTTGACGTATTCGAGGAGCCGGGACAGGCTCCCCATCCAGTTCCCCGGCTTGAACGCCTCGGAAGGCGCATCACAGATGCCGTCCGTCGGCGCACAGATCTGCACGGCCCGATCGTTGAGCGCGCCGAATCCGCCGGGGCGGGCGCCGGTCATCGTGATGCCCGGCAGCTTGATCCCGGCCAGCGACAACTCCGCGCCGACACCCGCGACCGGCGGGCCGACGGTCACACCGGCCGCCGGGTCACGCCTGCCGTCGGCGATCAGCCCGACCCCGAGCACCAGGTCCGCCGGGACCGGCCCGGTTCCGGCGCCGATGCTCGCCGCGAGGTCACCGGCGATCACCGCACCCTGCGAGAACCCGGTCAGCACGAAACTGGTCAGCGGGCACTCCGCGTGCATCGCCGCCAGCACGTCGGTTGCCTTCGCGGTGCCCTCACCGCGGCTCTTGTTGTAGGACATCTGCCCGTCCGGCGGCAGCGCGACCGGGTTCGAGAACTGCGCCACGTACGGCACCGTGTACACCTGCACCCGCTGCGGATCGAACTCGGCCTGCAGCGGCCTGGTGATGTTGAGCATCAGGGAGTTCGGGTTCGCGGTCGGGGCGAACGGGTCGTCGGCGGCGCTGGACTCCCAGGTTCCGGGAATCGCGACCACCTGGACGTCGGGGCAGCTCGCGGGCTGCGCCGACGGCCGCTCCGGCCCCGGCGGGGTCACCGGCGGCTTCGGGACCCGGCCCGCGAGCAGGTACCAGGCCACCAGCGCGACGAGCGCGACCAGCAGGACCACGATCAGGGCCACCAGCGTTCGCAGCAGGCGGCTGCGGGATTTCCGTGCGGCAGACATGGCTTACTTGCAGTAGGTGGACTGTGCGGCGTCGATGTAGACGCGGGCGGCCTTGGTGGCGTCCTCGTCGGTCGGCGTCCCGCCGGCGAGCCCCGCCTCGACACCGGCCATGCCGGTCACGTACGCGAGAATCTCGTCCTCGGCGACGTTGCTCTCCTTCGCCGCGCAGATGTAGTTCGCGGTGGAGATCGCGATGTCGCCGTTGTCGGCCGGGGTCACCCCACCCTTCTTCAGCGCCTCCAGGTACGCGCGGCCGCGGTCGTCGAGGGCCGGGGCCTCGGTGGGGCCGGGGAATCCGCTCGGCACCGCCTCCGGGGTCTCGGGCGGCGCGGTCGCCGCGACCGACGGCGTCGTGTACGCGGGCACCTCGATGCCGGTCGCCAGCGGCGGCACCGTCGGCGACCCCGATCCGGCCGCCGTGGTCAGGGTCGGCGTGCTCGACGCCGTCGAGTCGTCGCTGCCGCAGCCGGCGAGGACCCCGACGGACAGGGCCGCGAACGCGCCGACGGCCAGCACCCTGGCGAACGGGGAACGGGAAGAAACGAGCATGTGGGTCACAGTCCTCTGTGTGGTCGGCGCTCGGAACGCCGCGGGTGATCGCTGTCGAGGGTACCGACGTCGACGGGCCGGGTCCGCTCTACGCAACCCGGCCCGTCGACGTCGATTCGCTATCCGAGCTGGGTGTTTCCACCCTTGGCGGTGATGGTGCCGAACTGGAAGTTCTGCCGGACACCACCCTCGAAGGGATATTCGTCACTGATCGGGTAGCCGAGCCGGCCGCCCTCATAGTTCTCCCTGGCCCAGGCGTCGAAGATCGGCCCGTTCTTCACCGACCACGCGCCGCTCGCCGGGCTCCAGTAGATGTTGCCGTGCTCGAACTCGTTGAACCGGCCGTTGTCCCGGATCGGGCCCCGCTCACTGGACCGGGGGAACCCGAGCCAGCTGTTCTCGTACCCCAGCTCGGCGTACTTCTGCATGATCAGCCCCTGCACCGCGTTCGCGCCGGTGGTCGGGCTCCAGTACATGGCACCGATCTCGAAGCCCTGCACCGCGCCGTCCTTGGTCGGGGTGTCGACCTCGTCGCCGACCGGGTAGCCGAGCGGGCCCAGCTCCCAGCCCTGCCGCGCCCACTCGTCGCGGATCGCGCCGCGGACCGCGTGCGCACCGGTCTGCGGGGTCCAGTAGATCGACCCGGCCTGGAAGTGGTTGCCGCGGCCGCGGCCGTCGGGGGTGCCGAACTCGCTGGTGGACGGCAATCCGAGCGGACCGGCGGGACCGCCCATCGCCTGGTATTCGCCGCCGATCATCCCGGTCACCACCTGGGCGCCGGTGCCGCCCGACCAGAAGATCCGGCCGTTGCGGAAGTCCTGCGCGAGGCCACCGGCGACCGAGTATTCACCGGTCACGCAGCCGCCGAGCCACGGGTTGGCGTTCGCGACCCCGCCGATCTCGCCGTTCAGGCCGCACGCCGGGGCGCTGACCTCGGTTCCGAGCGCGTTCGCGACCTGCGGCCACGCCTGGTGCATCTCGAACTGCCAGTACGGCCACGAGTGGGTGCCGGACGGGCGGTAGTTGACCTGCGCGGGGATCCCCAGCTTGTTCAGCTTCGTCGCGAACGACTGCGAGGTCAGCCGGGACAGAATCTCCAGGCCCATGCCCGCGTAGTTCGTGGACACGCCGGGGATGCCGGACGGCTGGTCATACGGGCCCGCCATGCCGCTGCCGCTGGAGATGTACAGGCTGGTGCCCTTGAGCTTCTCCGCCAGGATGTACGGGTCGTGCTCCTTCCACAGCGGGTTGCTCGGCGGGCCCCACATCTTGTTGACGTTGTAGCCGCCCGCATCGTTCATCGCGTACTGCAGCGCCTGCGGCATGCCGAGCGAGGTGGTGCTCAGGTAGCCGGAGAACGAGCCGGCGAACGTGAAGAAGCCGGGGTTGCGGGCGGCGAGGAACATCGCCGAGGTGCCGCCCATCGACAGCCCGATCACGCCGCGGGTGCCGGTGGTCCGCATGCCGTTCTCCAGCACCGGGGGCAGTTCCTTCGTCAGGAACGTCTCCAGCTGGTAGAACTTGCCGTTGTCCGGTTCCAGCCAGTCGGAGTAGAAGCTGGACTGGCCGCCGACCGGGAGGATGACGTTGACATTCTTGTCGGCGTAGAAGCTGGCGGCATCGGTCTCGATGGTCCAGCCGCTCTCGTCGTCACGCGCCCGCAGTCCGTCGAGCAGGTACAGCGCGGGGAAGGTGGCGTCCGGCCTGGCGTTCCAGTCCCTGGCCAGCAGGATCTGCACCTGGAACGGTGCGCCCATCGCCGCCGAGTCGACCCACAGCGCGACCCGCCGGTCGGTGATCCACTGCACCTTCGACACGCCGGGGATCGAACGGTCCGGTGCAGGCGCGGACCGCGCCGAGATCACCCGCGGCGCGGCGGCGGGCGGCGGCGTGGTCGGTGCCGCGGTCGTGGTGGTCGTCGTGGTCGTGGCCGCGACGGTCGTGGTCGGCGGCGCGACGGTGGTGGTCGTCGTCGGTTCCGCGGATTCCGTCGCGGTGGCGGACACCGGCGTGGTCGCCGATTTCGGTGCCAGCGTTTCCCGGACGTCCGTCCCGGGGTCCGGCGGCGCGACGGTGGTGGTGGTGGTGGTGGTCGTCGCGGCCGGGCTCGTGGACGGCTCGGCGGAGGCGATGGTGGCGGTGGTCAGGCCTGCCGCGGTCGGCAGCACCAGCGCGGCCGCCAGCAGGGTCAACGCGCGCCCGCGTCGCCGTGGGGAGCCGATGCTCCCCCCGAAACGCGCACCCAACTTTCTCGATGCTGGTCGCATGTGACGGTGACTCTCTTTCTCTGTCGGCCGGTTCCGCGTTGTACCCCCGTCGGAACCCGGCGGCTGTCGGCTGGTCCCCGACCCCCGCACGCACCGCTGTGACGCCTGAACACTCGTGTGCCCATTAGTACACACCGGACTGCTGTGACGCCTGTGACGCGCGGTGTGTGTGTCGTTTGTTACGTGTCCGTCAAACGACGGATGCCGCCCGGACCGCCCGGGTGGGCGGCCAGAGCGGCATCCGTGTCATCGCGTTGGAGATCCGGTCACCAGGCGTTCAGGGTGTCCAGGATCTGGCCGCGGGCCTTGAACAGCTCCGCCGACCAGTACGGCCACGAGTGGGTGCCGTTCGACGGGAAGCTGTAGGTCGCCGGGATCCCCAGGGTCGCCATCCGCGCCTGGAAGGCGCGGGTGTTGACCAGGGCCAGGGCCTCGAGGCCCATGCCGTTCGCGGTGTTGTAGTAGTCGATCGGCTTGCGCGGCGCGTCGTACTCACCCGGCAGACCGCTCGCCGACGAGATGTACAGCGACAGGCCCTCGAGCTTGGGGGCGAACACGAACGGATCGTTGCGCAGCCACGCCTTGCTCCACGGCGGGCCCCACATGGAGTCCACGTTGAAGCGGCCCGCGTCGAGCATCGCGACGCGGATGGCCTCACGCATGCCGGGCGCCGAGATGTTCAGGTAGCCGGACAGCGAGCTGGCGAACTTGAACTGGTCGCGGTGGTACGCGGCCAGCGTCAGGGCAGCGGAGCCGCCCATCGACAGGCCGAGGACGCCGTTGTTGCTGCGCGAGACGCCGCGGGTGGCGAGGTAATCGGGGAGCTCCTCGGTGAGGAAGGTCTCCCACTTGTAGGTGGTCTTCTGGCCGTTGAAGTTCGACGGCGCGATCCAGTCGCTGTAGAAGGAGGACTGGCCACCGACCGGCATCACCAGGGTGATGTTGTCGTTCGCGAACTGGTCGAGCGCGTTGGTCTCGAACGACCACGCGTTGCGGTCGTCGCGGGCGCGGAGTCCGTCGAGCAGGTACAGCGCGGCGTCGCCGCCCCGCTTCGCCCACTGGATCTGCACCTTGACCGGGCCCATGGAGGAGGGAACCATCACCTCTTCGAAGCCGCCCGCCGGTGCGCGGTGCACGGACGGTGCGGCGCCTGCGACGGCGGTACCCGCAATACCAGCAGTGACGGGCAGCACGAGCGCTGCGGCCGAAAGGCCGAGGAGGCGTCGCTTGAGGTTCTGGAACCTCGGTCTGCCAATACGCATGAATATTGCTCTCTTTCTCTCCTGCGGTATCCGCCGAAGCGGCCCGAAAGTCTGGCACGAAGCCACGGCTCTGCCGGCCCAACGCACGCGGGACCGGCAGTGGAACGAATCAAGGTCACACTGCGCTCGCCGCAGCGTATGCGAACGTCCCTGACCTGACAACCACTGCCCCGGCGCCCGAAATCGGCCCCGCGGGGCCGGTACCGGGCAGTTCATCTATCTGTACATCGCATTCCGGTCACGAGCGTTACATGAACGTGACCTTTGTCGCTAGTCGGGGTTTCACCCGCCCGCGTCTCAGCGCGGCAGCTCCGGCGGCAACTGCAGCCCGCACCGCGCGATCTCGTACTCCGGAACCCGGTCGATGCGGTAGCCCGCGTAGTGGAACGCGCGCTTCACGTTGCGGATGAACAACGCCCGCGTCAGGTCCCCGCGCGACGAGGCCAGCAACTCCTGGGTGTCCGGGCAGGTGAGCGCGACCTGGGCCCGCGCGACCCAGTTCTCGTCCAGGTACGGCGGCAGCCACGGATGCCGGTCCACCATCCCGGTGTCGGCGACGACCCAGTCCGGGTAGAGCGCCTTGTCGTGCCCGATCCGGCCGTCCCCGAGCCGCTCGGTGTGCGCGGCGAGCGGATAGGCAAGGCCCATCTGGTCGACGACCTTCACATCGAGGCCGACGTTCATGCTCGTCATGCCGAGATTCAGGAAGAACACCGTGTGACCGGCGCCGCCCTCCGGGATCGGCGCTGGCGGCGGCACGAGATCCCAGAAGGTGTAGTAGCCGGACGGCAGCAGCAGGCCGCCGTCGGGAGTGTTGTTGATCGTCTCGACCATGGCGCGCATTCGCGGGTAGTCGAGGTAGTCCTCGGCCCGGATCGGGTGCTCGTGCCCGGTGTTGAGGACGTAGAAGTTGCGCTCGTCGACGATGCCGGATTTCCCAACGACGGTGCCGTTCGGCATGCCCTGCGCGGTGGACGCGACGACCGCCCACCCGATCGTCACCAGCCATGCCAGCGAACCGGCGGCGAACAGCGCGGTTGCCGGTGTCCGCCCCCACTGGTCCCGGCGCGGCACCCGCACCGGGAGCACCGCGATCGGCAGGATTAGGCAGAACAGCACCGGCAGCAGCACCCGCCCGTGCATGAAGTCGCCGCCGACCCGGACCGAGTAGACGCCGAGGAGCAGTCCGGTGCCGACGAACAGCAGCACCACCGCGGCGGGGCTGTGCAGCCGGGCCAGACCGGTCGCGCCGACCCGGTCACCGGGCAGCGCGAACCCGCTGCGCCGGTACACCAGCCACCCGACGTAGCCGCCGATGACCAGCAGCGGCAGCCACAGCCAGTACGGTCCGACGAGATTCCACAGATACGTCAGGCCCTGCGACCACTTGGCGCCGCCCGCGTCCTTGGACACCGCCGTGTTCGGATAGGGCAGGCCGTAGTAGCCCATCCGCCAGATCTGGTAGCCGACCGGGGCCGCGCCAGCGACCGCGACGATCGCGGCCCGCAGCCGCCAGGTCCCCGGGCTGAGCACCAGCATCAACAGCACCAGCGCCGCGAGGACAACCATCTCCGGGCGGACCAGCGGCCCGAGCCCGGCGAGGAACGCGAGGACCAGCACCCGGCCGGGGGTCGGGGTGCGGCGGGACCACTGCACCATCAGCAGCCACAGCAGGGCGATCCAGAAGATGACCAGGGAACTCTCCAGGCCGGAGGTCGCGAAGTCGCGGGCCGGGGGCACCGCGATGTAGGCCAGCGCGCCCGCGGGCAGCAGCAGGGTGCCCGCGGCAGCAGCGGAGCCCGCGGAGCGACCCCGTTGGTCGGCACCGCGCCAGAGGGTTCCGGTGCCGACCATCGCCAGCACCACCGCGGCGACCGACAGCACCAGCGCCAGGGTCAGCACCACGTACTCGAGCCGGATCTGCGTCACCCAGCCGAACGCGTAGATCAGGTAGGTCCACAGGGTGCTGGTGTTCGCCTCCACCCGCTCGCCCGCGTTGAACACCGGCCCGTTCCCGGCGAGCAGGTTCCGGACGGTGCGCAGCACGATCAGCCCGTCGTCGGCGATCCAGCGCCGCTCCCACGCACCCCACAGGAACAGGGCACCGGTGACCACGATCCCAGTGAGGTACACCAGCCGCGCCACCGGCGCCGCGACGGTCTCCGACGCGGCGCGGGCGGGTGGCGCGATCTCCTCCGCGCGGCCCGTGTCAGGCGATGTAGACAGCGACACCCACGACTCCGATCCACGCGAGCGCGAGGAACTGCAGCACCCGGTCGTGCAGCGCGATCTCCTCGGGCTCACCGGCCTCGCCGCCGTCGATGTCGACGGCGTAGCGGAGGATCGCGATCGTGAACGGGATCATCGAGATGGCGAACCAGTTGGTCCCGGTCGCCTGATCCCGCTCGAAGGCCCACAGTCCGTAGCAGATCACCACGGCGGTGGCGGCCAGCGTCCAGACGAACCGCAGGTAGGTGGACGTGTAGTACTGCAGCGCCTTGCGGATCTTCGCGCCCGTCGCCTCGGCGAGCTTGAGCTCGGCGTACCGCTTGCCCGCCGCCATGAACAGCGAGCCGAACGCCATGATCAGCAGGAACCACTGCGACAGCGGGATGTCGGCGGCGACACCGCCCGCGATCGCCCGGATCAGGAACCCGGACGAGACGATGCAGATGTCGAGGACGGCCTGGTTCTTCAGTCCGAAGCAGTAGGCCAGCTGGATCACGATGTACACCGACATCACGACCGCCAGCTGCCAGTTCGCGATGAACGAGAGCCCGATCGAGCCGGCGAGCAGCACCGCCGCCATCGCGTACGCCAGCCCGACGGGCAGCACGCCCGCGGCGATCGGCCGGAACCGTTTCGTCGGGTGCTGCCGGTCCGACTCGACGTCCATCGCGTCGTTGACGAGGTAGATGCCGGACGCGGCCATGCAGAACACCACGAACGCCAGCGCGACGGGCAGCAGCACGTCGGGCTCGGTGACCGAGCCCGCCGCCAGCGGCGCCGCGAGCACCAGGACGTTCTTCACCCACTGCCGCGGGCGCAGCGCCTTGACGATCCCGGCAGGCAGCGACTTGGGCGGTCCGGCGACCTCGGTCGGGTGCTCGCTCATCTCTCTCCACACTTCCTGTCGGCGCGCAGCACCACTGCGGCCGAGGCTGCTCCCAGGGCGGACCCGGCGAGCACGTCGGTCGGGTAGTGCACGCCCAGCACCAGCCGCGACAGCAGCATCGGGGGCACGAGCACCGCGGGCAAGGGTAGCCCGGTCAGCCGACCGAGCAGCACCGCGGCGGCGGTGGTCGAGGTCGCATGCGAGGACGGGAAGCTCAGCTTGCTCGGCGTCGACACGTTGACCTGGACGGACG
Source organism: Rhodococcus sp. NPDC058532 (assembly GCF_042719255.1). Classification (NCBI taxonomy): domain Bacteria; kingdom Bacillati; phylum Actinomycetota; class Actinomycetes; order Mycobacteriales; family Nocardiaceae; genus Rhodococcus; species Rhodococcus sp. NPDC058532. The sequence goes on along the minus strand of NZ_JBHXNU010000007.1, from coordinate 63,131 downwards.
GGTCGTTCGGCCGGGGCCTGCGGACCACTCGTTTGATCACGATGGACGCGGCGTGCGCGCCGACCGCGCCGACCGCGACCCCCGCCCACTGCCTGCGACGGGGCCGGTCCAGCGCGGCGCCGACACCGGCGATCGCGATCCAGCCGAGGGCGTGTTCACCGAAGTGCGACAGGCCGCGAGCGGCCGCAACGACCTCCGGGCGCGCGCCGATCGTGGACTGGACCCGGTTCAGGATCCTGACCTCAGATGCCGAAGACACGCTCCCACCTCTCCTTGCTCGTCAGCGACGGCACCGCGGCGGCGTACTCGTCCTTGAGTTCGGGGAACCGTCGGGCCAGCTCGCGGCGCAGGCGCATGGCCTCGGTGAGCAGTCCCCAGGCCTGCCGCGGGTCGCGCTTGCGGTAGACGACGCCGCGACCGTCGGCGGTGGTGACGGTGACGCCGTCCACCTGCGAGAGCAGGAACCAGCGGGCGTCGAGGGTCGGCACGTTCAGCTGCGGGCGCTCGTGGTGTTCCTCGTGCGCCGGCGTCGCATTGTGGACCAGGCCCTTCCCGAGCCGGACCAGCTTGGCGAGCGGGTTGCCGGGGTCACCGACGGCGCCGACACCGGCGCCGGACGGCAGCGGCAGCTCCGTCGATGACGGCAGCACGACCGCGTCCGGGTACTCCCTGCGCATCGCGTGCACCTGGCCGAGCGCGGTCGGCAGCAGGTCGAAGATGTGCTCCGGGCCGCCGAGGAAGTCGCGGATCGCCTGGTTCTGGATCGCGACGGTGGAGTACTCGAGGCACAGCAGGTGCTTGAGGGTCGCCTTGACCGTGTTGACGACCATGCCGCGGCCGTTGCCCGGCATGTGCAGCGCCGCGACGACGAGACGGTTGCGCAGGTGGAAGTACGCCTGCCAGTCGATCGCGTCGTCCTTGTCGGACCAGGCCATGTGCCAGATCGCGGCGCCGGGCATCGTCACCGTCGGGTAGCCGGCGGCGCGGGCCCGCAGCCCGTACTCGGTGTCGTCCCACTTGATGAACAGCGGCAGCGGCTGGCCGATCTCCTCCGCGACGACCCGCGGGATCATGCACATCCACCAGCCGTTGAAGTCGACGTCGATGCGCCGGTGCAGCAGCTTCGAGTTCTCCCGGTCGCCGAGCGGGTAGCGGGAGAAGTCGTGGTCGTACTCGACGTTCGGGGCGGCGGACCACATGAAGATGGACCGGTTCACCACCTCGCCCATCGTGTGCAGGTGGCTGCGTTCCTGCAGGTTCAGCATCTGCCCGCCGACGAGCATCGGGGACTTCGCGAACCGGGACAGGGCGAGGGCACGCAGGATCGAGTCGGGCTCGATCTCGATGTCGTCGTCCATGAACAGGATGTGCTCGGCGGTGGTGGTCTTCAGCGCCTCGTACATCACCCGGCTGTAGCCGCCGGAGCCGCCGAGGTTGGCCTGGTCGTGGATCGCGAGCCGGTCGCCGAGGACCGCGGCTGCCTCCGCGAATCCGGGCTCGTCGCGGACCTTGCGGGTGCCCTGGTCCGGGATGATCACGGCGTCGATCACGTCGAGGACCAGCGGGTCCGAGCCGAGCGCGGTCAGCGCCTTCACGCAGTCGGTCGGCCGGTTGAACGTCGGGATGCCGAGGGCGACCCGACCGGCGCCGGGCGCCTCGATCGGCGCGTACCAGCCCGCGGCGACCAGGTCGACGTCGGTGTCGGTGGTGATGTCGAACCAGATCCAGCCGCCGTCCTCGAACGGCGCCAGGTCCACCTCGAACTCCACGGTCGTCGGATCCGAATCCCCGCGGAACTCCTTGCCCTGCACGTGGATTCGCGACGAGTCCGCCTTCGAGCGGTAGACGTCGACGCGGCCGTGTCCGGTCAATTCCAGCCGCAGCACCACCGACGTCAGGATGCTCCAGCGCCGCCAGTAGCTGGCCGGGAAGGCGTTGAAGTAGCTGCACATCGACACCTCGGACTCCGCGCCCAACGACAGCGAGGTGCGCGAGAGCGAGTGCGCCCGACGGGAATTGGTCGGCGACTCCTCGAGGTAGAGGGTGCGGACGTCGAGCGGCTCACCGGCGCGCGGCAGGATCACCCGTTGCAGCAGCGCCGTGCCGAGCAGATCCGGGGTGTCGACGAGCGCGTCCTGGTCCATCACGTGCTTCGGGGTCATGCCTCCACCCCGCCACCGAGCGGGGCACCGGACTCCAGGTGCGGGCGCAGCGTGTTGTCGAACATGCTCAGCGCGCTCGCGATCGCCATGTGCATGTCCAGGTACTGGTAGGTGCCGAGGCGGCCACCGAACAGCACCTTCGCGTTCTCGGTCTCCGCCTTCGCGCGCAGCCGGTAGGCCTCAAGCTTGGTGCGGTCCGCGGGGGTGTTGATCGGGTAGTAGGGCTCGTCGGTGGACTCGGCGAACCGGGAGAACTCCCGCATGATCACCGTCTTGTCGGCCGGGTACTCGCGTTCGGGGTGGAAGTGCCGGAACTCGTGGATGCGGGTGTACGCGACGTCGGCGTCGTTGTAGTTCATCACCGGGGTGCCCTGGAAGTCGCCGGTCGGCAGCACCTCGGTCTCGAAGTCGAGGGTGCGCCAGCCCAGCTCGCCGTCGGCGTAGTCGAAGTACCGGTCCAGCGGTCCGGTGTAGACGACCGGGGCGTCGGGGCTGGCGGCGCGCAGCTCGTCGCGGACGTCGAACCAGTCGGTGTTCAGGCGCACCTCGATGAGGTCGTCCTTCGCCATGTTCTCCAGCCACGCGGTGTAGCCGTCAACGGGCAGACCCTCGTAGGTGTCGTTGAAGTACCGGTTGTCGAAGGTGTAGCGCACCGGAAGGCGGGTGATGTTGCCTGCGGGCAGGTTCTTCGGGTCGGTCTGCCACTGCTTGGCGGTGTAGTCCCGGACGAACGCCTCGTAGAGCGGGCGCCCGATCAGGGAGATCGCCTTCTCCTCGAGGTTGGACGCGTCCTTGCTGTCGATCTCGGCGGACTGCTCGGCGATCAGCGCGCGCGCCTCATCCGGGGTGAAGTACTTGCCGAAGAACTGCGAGACCAGCCCGAGGCCCATCGGGAACTGGTAGGCCTGCCCCTTGTGCATCGCGAAGACGCGGTGCTGGTAGCTGGTGAAGTCGGTGAACTGGGTGACGTAGTCCCAGACCCGCTTGTTCGAGGTGTGGAACAGGTGCGCCCCGTACTGGTGAACCTCGATGCCGGTCTCCGGCTCGGCCTCGGAGTAGGCGTTGCCGCCGATGTGGTGCCGTCTGTCGAGGACAAGGACCCGCTTGCCGAGTTGGGTCGCCGCCCGCTCGGCGATCGTGAGTCCGAAGAAGCCGGACCCGACGATGATCAGGTCGTACTGGCCGGAGGTCGCGGAGTCTGGGGATACGGAGGTCACGGGCAACCAGGGTATCGGAAGCCCGCAACGGCGCCGCGGCTCCGCCGCCCGTGCGCGATTTTCACCCCGACCGGGGTACAAATCACGCACGGTGCGGCGGACCGCATACCGTGAGGGCGTGACCCTCGACCTCGACGCCTACCTGTCCCGGATCGGCCACACCGGCGATCGGTCCCCGACCCGCGCGACACTCGACGCGATCGCGGCCGGGCACACCCGCTCGATCCCGTTCGAGAACCTGGACCCGTTCCGGGGTGTGCCGAACCGGCTGGACCTGCCGTCCCTGCGGGCGAAGCTCGTCGACGGTGGCCGCGGCGGCTACTGCTTCGAACACGGCCTGCTGCTGCGGGCGGCGCTGCTGGACCTCGGATATACGGTCACCGCGCTGGCCGGGCGGGTGCTGTGGGGGTCCCCGGACCCGCACGCAATCACTGGCCGCACGCACATGCTGCTGCTCGTCGACCTCGACGAGGAGCGGCGTGTGATCGACACCGGCTTCGGCGGCATGACGCTGACCGGCACCCTGCGCCTCGAACGCGACACCGTGCAGGACACCCCGCTCGAGCCGTTCCGGCTGGTCGACCTGGACGGGGACTGGGCGATGCAGGCCCGGATCGGCGACGAGTGGCGCACCACGTACCGTTTCGACCTGCACCCGCAGCAGCCGATCGACTACGAGCCGACCAACTGGTACCTGTCGACGTGGCCGCAGTCGCGGTTCGTCACGATGCCGATGGCGGCGCGCGCCACCGACGATCGCCGCTACGCGCTGGCCGGTCGCAGGCTGACCGTGCACCACGCGGACGGCAGCACCGAGCACTCGCCGATCGACGACGCCGCCGCCTTCCGGACCGTCCTGGAGCGGGACTTTCTGATCGACGCCGCGGGTCTCGACGGCCTTGACGCCGCGTTCGCGCGCCTCGACTGATCCGCCGGACTTCGGGCAGGCTTACATTGCTGGCCGGATGCCGTTGACGCCGATAGCGTTTCGGTCATGAGCACCGATGTGCACGCACCCGGCGACAGCGACCCGACGCCCACCGAGCCACCTGCTCAGGGCCTGTACGCGAAGCTGAACTGGCTGCGGGCGGGCGTGCTCGGCGCGAACGACGGCATCGTCTCGACCGCGGGCCTGGTGGTGGGTGTCGCGGCGGCGACGACCGAAAGCGGCCCCATCCTCACCGCAGGCCTCGCCGGGCTCGCGGCGGGCGCGGTGTCGATGGCGCTCGGCGAGTACGTCTCGGTGAGCACCCAACGGGACACCGAACGGGCACTGCTCGCGCGGGAACGCGCCGAACTGCGGGACACCCCGCAGGACGAGCTGCGGGAGCTGGCGGACCTGTACGAGGCGAAGGGCCTGGCACCGGCCACCGCCCGGCAGGTGGCGGAGGAACTGACCGCGCACGACGCGTTCGCCGCGCACGCCGACGCGGAGCTGGGCATCGATCCGAACGACCTGACGAATCCGTGGCAGGCGGCGAGGTCGTCGGCGGTGTCCTTCACGATCGGCGCGATGCTGCCGCTGATCGCGATCCTGGCGACGCCGCAGCCGCTGCGGATCCCGGTGACGTTCGTCGCGGTGCTGGTCGCCCTCGCCCTGACCGGCAGCATCAGTGCCCGACTCGGAGGATCCCGCCGGGCCCGCGCCGTGCCCCGGGTGGTGCTCGGTGGCGCGCTGGCGATGGTGGTGACCTTCGCGATCGGTCAGGCGTTCGGCACCGTGGTCTGACCCGCCGCCAGGGCGGGCACCACGAACTGCTCGACCAGGGCCCGCTCCTCGTCGGCGTCCGCCGCGGGAACGGTGAGCAGCGACACGATCACCCGCACCACCCACCGTGCCTGCCGCGACAGATCCGTCCCGTCGGCGCCGGACGCGCCGGCGAGGAAGGCCGCGCCGAGCACCTCGATCACCTCCGAGGTGCTCGCCAACTCCGACGCGATCCCGGCGTCCTCGACCGCGAACCAGACCGCGAGGGTCGGGGTTTCCCGCACCTGCCGGACGGCGGCGAGAATCGCGTCGGCGATCCGGCGTTCGGGGTCGGGGATGGCGGCGACCTCGGAGGCGACGCGTTCACCGACCCGGCGCGCCTCCCGGTGCACGAACGCGCGGTGCAGCGAGCGCCGACCGTCGAAGTGGCGGTACAGGGTGGCGCGTGAACATCCCGCGGCGGCGGCAATCTCGGCCATCCCGGTGGTCGCGACACCGCGCCGCACGAACAGGTCCGCCGCCGCGTCCAGGATCCGCTCCGCGGCGATCCCGGACCGCTCCTCCCGCAGCCAAGTCACGGACGCACCCGGAACGGGACGTGCAGCGGACGCCGGACGTAGTTTCCTGGCGCATAGACGATTCCGTCGACGTCCACCTCGAACTCGGGGCACCGGGCGAGGAGTTCCTCGAGCGCAACGCGGGCCTGCATCCGGGCGGCCGCGGCACCGAGGCAGTGGTGGCCGCCGTGACTGAACGTCATGATCTGACGCGGCGCCCGCAGCACGTTCAACTGCTCCGCGTCGTCGCCGTACATTCGCTGGTCGCGGTTCGCGGAACCGTAGACCAGCAACGTCTTCCGGCCCGCCGGGATGGTGACGCCGTGCAGGGTGACGTCGCGGGTGGTGGTGCGGGCGAGCCCCTGCACCGGCGACGTCAGGCGCAGCAGCTCGTCGACGGCGTCCGGGATGCGGGACGGGTCCTCAAGGAGCAGCGCCCGCTGGTCGCGGTGCAGGGTGAGCAGCGCGGACGATCCGCCGAGCATGCCGGTGGTGGTGTCGTTGCCGCCGGTGACCATCGTGAACGCGAACCCGAGGATGGACAGCAGCCCGGAGAGGTCGCCGTCCGCGCCCATCCCGGCGGACACCAGGTGGGAGATGGTGTCGTCGCCGAGTTCCCCGGTCGCGGCCTCGGCGTGCCTGCGGGCGATCAGCTCCCCGAAGTACCCCATCAGCTCGCCGACCGCGTTCGCCGCGGCGAGCGGGTCGCCGGTCGCGTTGGCCGCGACGATCGCCTCGGTCCAGCCGTCGAACCGGCCGCGGTCCTCCTCCGGCACCCCGAGGTAGTGCGCGACCACCATCGACGGCAGCGGCTTGAACAGCTCGGTGACGATGTCGCCGCCGCCTGCCGCGCGCAACCCCTCAATGCGCTCGACCACGAAGGCCCGTACCGCAGGCTCCACCGACTCGACCTGACGCGGCGTGAAACCGCGGGCGACGAGCTTGCGGAAGTCGGTGTGCTGCGGCGGGTCCTGCATCACCAGCGGCGGATTGTCCCGCAGGCCGATCTTGTCCAGTTCGCCGTAGCTGGTGGTCAGCCCGTCCGCCGACGAGAAGGTCTCGTGGTCGCGGGCGGCGGCGAACACGTCGGCGTGCCGGGTCAGCACCCAGTAGTCGTGCTGCGGGGTGGACGCGGGCACCACGTGGTGGACCGGGTCGTGCTCGCGCAGCGCCGCGTACATGCCGAACGGGTCGCGCCAGGTCTCCCCCGTGGGCGGAACGTAGGCCACACTGCCGGACATCATCGTCGTCATGTGTCGAGAGTGAGACAGATGCTCGAATATGTCAACCACCCCGAACTGTGCGTGATTTTCACCCCGGTCGGGGTGAAAATCACGCACGGGCGGCGCAGCCGCTTGGCTGGGTCAGCTGGTGCTGCCGAGACCGGGGAGACCGGGGAGCTCGGAGATCACCACGCTCGCGTCGATGACCTGCGGACCGAGGGCGGGCGTCCACACGATCGCGCCGCCCTCGAACATCCGGAACCGGCCCGCCTCGTCCGGCATAGACATCTCCGGGCCGATGGGGTCACCCAATGCCCCTGCCGGGCCACCGATCTCGGCGTACTTCTTCTCGATCTCGGTGGGGGCGGGCGGTTCGCCGGGCGCGGTCGGCGGCAGGTCCGGGGCCGGGCCCGGCGCGGCACCGGGCGCGACGAGCCCCTCGGTGACGGTGAACCAGTCCGACTTGAGGCCGAGCTTCGTCCGCGCCTCCTGACCGGACACCCGGGCGGTGCCGCCCGATCCGGCGACCTCAAGGTCGGTGACCCGGCCGCCGTCGGCGCCGAGGTTGTTGCGGCCGACGACGGTGATCGACCGCAGGTCGCCGACGCCGAACGCGCGACCGATCTCGCCCGCGGTGAGGGTCTGCGTCCAGTCGTGCGTCGGCGAGAGGGTGTCCCCGCGATCCTCGACGGCCGCGAACTCACCGCCGGAGGTGTATCCGCCGGTGGACGAGGAGAACTCGGCGGAGACGGGTTGCCCACCCCGGGTGATCACCTTGCCCGCGGTGGTCCGCACCGCCTCGGTGGTCCGGTCGTCCTCCCGGCTCGACCCGCCGTAGACCTGACAGTCCTGGGTGTCGCAGGTTTCGGCGTAGGGATAGCGATGCTCGGCCGCCGCGTAGGAGCGGGCGGCGATCGCCTGGGCGCGCAGCGCCTCCTTCCCGCCGCTGTCGGCCCAGTCGGCCTTTGCCTCCACCGGCACCACCCCGAGGAGGTAGTCCTCGAGGTCGAGGTTGTTGAGGACCCGGGACTCGACACCGTCGAGCGCGACGCCGAGCGATCCGCGGAAAGTGTTGCCGCCGCACAGTTTCAGGTGTTCGTTCGCGGGCCGGTCCGGGGACAGGTCGATCGGGTCCACCCATGGATGGTCGGTTGCGCCCTGCCACACGACCGCGCCGTCGCACCCCTGGGTGACGACGACCGCCGCGCCGCCGGGGGTCGCGGTCAGGTGCACGGCCTCGCCGGGCGCGACGTCCCGGCCCGCCACCCGCGCCCCGGCATCCGAGTAGGCGCCGAGCCCCTTGCCGTCCAGCCCGACGAGCCGGACCCCGATCCGCCGGTCGGTGACGTCGCCGAGCTCGGTGCCGCCGTAGTAGTGGCCGACGATCCGCTCGGCGGACCATCCGTCGTTCTTGGCGTACCCGTAGGCACCCCACTGCCCCATGCCGCGGCCGTGCCCGTGGCCGTGGCCGGAGATGGTGAACGGGGTGTCGGCGGCGACCACGGGCATCACCGCCGGGTCCCCGGAGTCGACGAGGAGGGTCCCGACCGCGCCCGCCGCGACCAGCGCGGGCACCACCCCCAGGGTCAGCGACCGACGGAGCGGGGAGGTGCGCCCCCCGCGATCGGATCGTCTCCGCGGGGCTGATGTGCGACGGAGTTTCGCCATGGCCAGGTCTCCTCGTCGACGGAGTTGTCCCCGGGTCCTCGTCGGCCGAACGGTCGACACCCGGACATCGAGCAAAGTCTCAATCTAAAGTTGAGGCTTAGGTAATCTGTGGCTAGTGTTGCAAGAGTGCTCGGCATTGGCAACATCTGTCACATTGGTAACACCAGTAACACCGTCGGGTCGGATGTCACCATCCCGGCAGCCGGCGCAGACCGCACACGCCAGTAGCAACCGAGGGAGCCGTTTTGCCGCACCGTCGACCGAAGTCGTCGATCGTCCTGGGGACGGTCGCCGCCGTGGCCATCGCCGCCCCGTTCGCGGTTTGGGGCGTGTCCAGTACGTCGGGCATCCGCTCGACCAGCGACTCGTCGCCGGTCGCGGTCCCAACCCAGATCGCCGAGATCGCACTCGCCCAGATCCCCGACATCGTCGTTCCGGTGAAGGAACTGACCGGGCTCGATCTGCCCGACCTGCGCCTGTCCGACCTGAAGAAGCTGCCACTCCCGTCGGAGATCGCCGTCCCGCAGGGCCTGCCGCTGCCCGAGGGCATCACCCTCCCGGAGACCATCACCCTGCCGACCGAGCTGCTGCCGTCGGCGCCGTCGGATGTCGCCGAACCGGTCGCCCCCGCGCCAGCGGAGAACGGCGCCCCCGCGCCAGCGGAGGAGCTCGGCACCGCGGTCAAGGAGATCGTCCGCGACACCCCGTTCAGCATGATCGCGCTGACCTCCGAGCTCGGCGCGACCGCGGCCAAGGTCCGGGCCCGGCTTGCCGACGGCTCGTGGGGTCCGTGGTTCGCGACCGAGCAGCTCGAGACCGGCAAGAACGATCGGGCGGCGGGCGGAAAGACCGGGACCGAGCCGGTGTACGTCGGTGACACGACCGCGGTGCAGGTGCTGGTCACCAAGGCCGCGGAGGCGGTCGCCGGGACGCCGAGCGGATCCGCCGACGCGGCCCCCGCCGGGGCAGCGCAGCCCGCCGATCCCGCCCGGCCGAACGTGCTGACCCCGACCGACCCGTCGAAGGACCCGATCGCATTCGCCCCGGCCGCTGTCAGCACCCCGCTGCGCGCGCAGGACCCGGCGCAGGCGTTGGCGGACGCGGTCACCGCCGTCCTCATCCAGCCGGGATCGGGGGACGCGGACGCGTCGCTGTCCGACATCGCGACCTCGGTCGGCGGGTCCGGCCCGCGAGTGATCACCCGCGCCCAGTGGGGGGCCGATGAGTCGCTGCGCTGCGACGGCCCGACCTACGACGACAGCCTCGGCGGCGCGACGGTGCATCACACCGCGGGCAGCAACGACTACACCCGCGCCGAGTCGGCGGGGATCGTCCGTTCGATCTACGCGTACCACGCGCAGACCCTCGGCTGGTGCGACGTCGGATACAACGTGCTGGTCGACAAGTACGGCCAGATCTTCGAGGGCCGGGCGGGCGGCCTGGATCGCAACGTCCAGGGTGCGCACGCGGGCGGATTCAACGAGAACACCATGGGCATCGCAATGATGGGCGACTTCTCCACGGTCAGCCCGCCGCAGGCGACCGTCGACGCGGTCGGCCGGTTCCTCGGCTGGCGGCTCGCCAAGGCGGGCCTGGACCCGCAGGGGCGCACCACGATGTGGTCGGAGGGCACCGAGTTCACGCCGTACCCGCAGGGCGCGGCGGTCGACCTGCCGATCATCTTCGCGCACCGCGATGTCGGCAACACCAGCTGCCCCGGCGACTCCGCGTACACGAAGATGAACGAGATCCGGGCCATCGCGAAGGCCAACCCGGACGGTGGCTCCTCGAGCGGGTCGGGTGTCCTCGCCGCCGCGCCCGCCAACCCGGCACCGGACGCGGCCCCGCCCGCTCCCCCGGCCTCCGGCGGTGCCCTGCCCTTCGACACCGGATCGGCCGACTCGGTCGTCGCCCTCGTCGACGAGATCCTGAAGCTGACCGATCAGTCCCCGATCGCGCAGAAGTGGATCGCGGAGGGCGGCGACACCGGACGGCTCGGCGCCGCGCTGACCGGGGAGTTGCCTGCCAAGGCGGGCAACCTGCTGGTGAAGTTCGCGAACGGGGTGATCGCGACGTCACCGAACGGCGGGGTGTGGACGGTGCTCGGCAAGATCTACGAGACGTGGCAGCAGAGCGGGCTCGACGCGGGCACGCTCGGCCTCCCGATCAGCGACGAGTACGCGGTGCCGGACGGCATGCGGGCCGAGTTTGAGAAGGGGTCGCTGATCTTCAACGAGGTCACCGGCGTGGTGACGACCGTGCTCCGGGCGTACAACGGCGCGGCCGCCGACGTCGCAGCACCGGTCGCGGGGTCCGCCCCGCAGGCGCCCGCCCCCGCCGAGGCCCCTGCTCCGGCACCCGCGGAGGCACTGGTTCCGGCACCCGCGCCCGCGGGCTGACACCCGATTCCCTCTCGGCCCGCTGAGGATCCGTTCGGATCCTCAGCGGGCCGAGAGCATGTCCTGGTAGGCGGCGATGACCGTCACCAGCGCGGTGTCCTCCGCCGCGGACTGGGTGGAGAACGCGGCCCGCTGCTGGGCGTCGGCGAGGCGCTGCTGGGCGGTCGCCCGGATCAGCGCCGGGTCGGCATCGGCGGCCAACCCGAGCCTGCCGCAGGCGGTGTCGCCGGCCAACAGGTCACGCACCTCGTCGACCAGCGGCGACTCGGGATCGACCTGGAGCAGCCGCGCGAGATCCTCGAGCAGGGTCACCTGCCGCAGCGCGGGCGCCGACCGCATCTGGTGGGCGATGGTGCGGATCTGGTCCCGCGCCGGATGCTGATACGCGAGCCGGTCGAGGCGGTCGAGGATCCGTCCCGCCCTGTGCCACACCGCGACCCGCCCGATCGAGGCGTGCATCAGCCGCCGCAGGTCCTCCACGCCGGAACGCTCCGCCAGCCACGCCCCCAGCGCGGCGGCGCCCGACCGGGCGACGCCGCGGCCGTGCAGGATGCCGTACTCACCGAGCAGGTCGAGCAGTCGGTCCCGGTCCGCGGGGGTCAGCGGGGCCGGGTCGTCGGAGTCGAGCAGGTCCACCAGGTCCAGTGGGTGGTACGGGGCAAGGCCCGCGAGCAACTGTGCGTCCCGCTCGGTGAGCGCGCCGGTGTACGCCGTCTGCGCCATCAACCCCGAGATCGGCGTCACCGCCGTCGCCGTTCTGGCCAGTCGTCGCCCCAGCTCCGCCGCATGCGACCTCGCCAGCACCAGTGGATCCTGTTGCCCGAGGGCACCTTCCCCGAATCCGTCGGCCCGGGAGAGCACTCCGAGGACGTTCAGCGGCGTGAACGGCAGCGTCCGGAGGAACTCGAGCTCGTCGGCGCGCGGCGTCGCGTCGAACAGGAACACCGCGGCGTCCGCGTCGACGGAGGCGGTCCTGGTCTGGTCGACACCGTCGATCAGCGCGCGGCGGGTCGCCGCCTCGTTCGGTGCGGTCAGCGTCGCCAGCCCCGGCGTGTCGATCAGCGTCACGTCCCGGATCGCCGCCGACGGCAGCCATCGGTGCACGTGCCCGACCTCGGCGGCCGGGATCGGCAACGCCATCTCGGCGCCGGGTGACACCGCGACCGGGCGGCGCACCCCGTCGAGTCCGACCACCTCGGCCCGGGACGGTGCCCCGTCCTGGTAGATGGTGACGACCTTCGTCGCCTCCAGCGCGGCGGTTTCCGCGACCGGCGCCCCGATCAGCGCGTTCACGAGCGTCGACTTCCCGGCCTTGAGCCGGCCGACGATCACCACCCGCGGCGGCGACCAGAGGATCGCGCCGAGACCGTTCGCGTGGTCGGCGAGATCCCCGCCGAGCGCGGCGAGCCTGCGCAGCCCGTCGTCCACGACCGCGTGCACCGGGTCGTGGCCCGCCCGCGTCATCGGGTCACCGCCCCGACCGGCGACTGGGCAAGCAGTTCCTCGAGTTCGGTGATCCGCTTGCCGACGATCCGGCGGTTGTTCTGCAGCCGCTCACGGGTTTTCGTGCGGCTCGCCTCGTCCGAGGAGGCGGCCTGCTCGGCGGTGCTGATGGTCCGACGCAGGTCCTCCAGGGTGCGGCGCAGGTGGCTGCGATAGCCGATCACGATCTCCGGCCGTGCCTGCGCGACCGCGCCGTCCAGCAGCCTGCCGACGGTGACCTTGGTGGTGCCGATCGTTTCCCGCAGCCAGGTCAGCAGGTTCGCCTTCCCCGACCGGATCGCGCGGTGCCCCAGGTTCACCCCCACCCACACCGTCCCGACCACCGCACCGATTCCGACGACCGCGGACAGCCCGATCAGGCCGCCGAGCGTCGACGACCCCACCACGCCCATCGTCAGCAGCGCCGGGTCGATCAGACCCTGCCGACGGCTCGCCACCTGATGCGACTCGATCGTCCGGTCCCGCATGGAGTCGACGATCCGGCCGCACAGGTCCTCCCACAGCACCGGGTCATCGCCGAGCCGCGGCTGGTACACCTCCGCGTGCAGCCGCTGCAGGAAACCGGCGAGCGTCTCGGCCATCGCCGCCTGCAGGTCGGTCTGCATGTCGGCGACAAATTTCTGTGGGCTGCGCCGCAACACCTGCATGCCATGCGAATTCACGTATGTCGTCCACTTGTCGCGGATTTCGTCGAGTCGGCGGTCGAGATCGTCGGCGGACTGCTGGCGCACCAGGGTGATGTCCCGCGCGAGGTACTGCTCCCACTGCCGGGAATGCTCCTCCAGTTCGGTCAGCCGGTCGCGTTCGGCGGTGAGACCGGGCAACCGGTCGGCCGCATCGTCGACCGCGGCCAACTCGCCGTCCACCCGGGTCGCGACGGTGCGCAGCCCCTCCAATGCGGTGCGCAGCGCGTCGGCGGCGGGCAGGGCCGACGCGGCGGCGAGACGGTGATGGATCTCGCTGCGCAGCAAGCCGATTCCGCTGACCTGCTCGAGGTGCGCGCGTCGTGCCGGGTCGGGGTCATCGGCGGCGAGGACACCCCGCAGGCTGGACACCCCGATGACGGGCACCGCCCGCTGCAGGTGTTCGCGCAGCAGCCGCTCGTTCTCGGCGACGATCGGCCGCCAGCGGCGCAGGTTCTTGTCGGTCTTCGTCACCGCGACCACCAACGCGTCGACGGACGCGGCCGCCTCCCTCGCGAAGGCCATCTCCGGCGCCGTCAGCGGGCTGGACGCATCACACACCAGCACCAGCACGCACGCCTGCGCGGAGGTCTGGGTCGCCAACGCCGCCAGGCCGGGTTCGAGGCCACCGACGCCGGGGGTGTCGATGACGGAGACGTCGCCGAGCGCATGCCCGGCCAGTGGCACCACCGCCGCGGTGGGCAGCGACTCCGCGTCGGGATCGCGGACCCCCGCACCGTCCACGGTCACCCACCGATCCAACTCGGCGACCGGGATCCGCCGTGCCCCGCCGGGGGTCAGCAGCGTCGCCGTCCCGTCCTCGCCGTCGACGTCGGGGACGACGCTCACCGTGACCGACGAGGTGGTGTCCACGCCGACCGGGCACAGGTTCCGCCGCCCCACCAGCGCGTTGACCAGCGAGCTTTTGCCGCGGTTGACCTCGCCGACGACGACCACCGTGCGGTTCTGCCGGTCCGGGTCGTTCTTCCTCGTTGCGAGGTCGGCGAGCTCGTCGAGGCCGTACGCGCGGAGCACCTTCCCCGCCGCGGCAACAACCTCCGCCACACGCTCCGGCGTTGGAGCGGAGTCGACACCACCCACGATTCCCCCTCGTCCGCCCGGCTGCCAGCTGCGCACTTACACTAACGGCCGTTCCGAGGGGGCCCGGACGTGGGCGCTAGCGCGCTGACCGCGGCCGCCGGGAACATTTCGCCGCCCGGCCGCATCCAACGTGCGAGACCCAACCACCCGGCCGGGTGGACATCGACACCCAGAGGGGACAGCGCAGTGCGACTTCGAGGATGCAAGCTGATCGTGGCGGCGGCCGTGACCGTCGGGGCGGTCGCCGGATGCGGCGGCACCGAGGCGACGGACCCGCAGTCGGAGGAGACCACCGCGACCGCCGAGACCGCAACGGCCGAGGTGGATCCGGCGGCGCTGGACACCGGCGACTACCCCACCGACCCGGCTCCCGCGTTCGGCAACGCGACCCCGGAGGAGGTGGCGCCGGTCGACGGTCAGCGGATGGCCGAGTTCGTCGTCGCCCCGTGGGAGGTCGACCCGGAGTTCAACGATCCGACCCTCCCGACGTTCGTGGTCCGCAACTACAAGATGCTCAAGGGCACCCTCGACGAGAGCGTCTACGAGGTCCCCGCGAACGCCTCGTCCGCGATCTACGGCTTCGTCACCTCGGCGCGGACCTCGACCGCTGGCGATCGGGCCGGGACCGAACGGGCCCTGACGAACCTGGTGATGCGGTACATCGACCCGGCGGCCGCCGCCGCCGCGGCCGGGCAGATGGCCGAGGCGTCCGCGGCGCGCCCGGGGAGCACGGCCGTGGACATCCCCGGCCTGCCGGACTCGCACGGCATCAGCAGCACCGCGGTGGCCGGCGAGGTCGAGCTCGCGGCGTTCACCCCGCACGGCGAGTACGTCCTCTACTCCTGGGCGAGCGCGCCGCAGGACCGGGCCGACGAGGTGGAAGCGACCCTCGCCCGCATCGTGGAGCTGCAGGGACCGCTGATCGACCGGTTCCCGCGGACCCCCACCCGGTCCCAGAACGGTGGCGAGCGCCCCCAGCTGGAGGTCGACCAGAACGACATCCTGATCTATGCGATCCCGGCGGCGGCGGACGCGCCTGCCGGCGACGCGGACCGCGGCGTGTACGGCCCGCGCGGCATGTCGCACTTCTACGCCTCCCCCGCCGAGATGTACCGGACCCTGTCCAAGCACGGCTCCGAGCACAACGCGATCTACAAGACGACGGTGTACCGGGCGTCGACCCCGGACGACGCCGCCGCGATGCTCACCGAATTCGACGGCCTGAGCCGGTCCAACGGGTGGACGACGATCCCCAGCCCGGCGGGCCTGCCGAATGCCAGCTGCCTGACCAAGACCACGCAGAGCGCCGACCAATACTCCTGCTCGGTCCAGGTGGGCCGCTACATCGGGGAGGCAAGCGGCCTCGATGACCGCACCGACGTCTACCGGCAGATCTCGGCGCAGTACCTGATCCTGACCAAGGCCGACCAGGACGCGCGGTAGCACGCCGCCGTTCCGGGCACCGCCGATGCCCGGAACGGCAGCCGGTCAGGCGAACTGCTTGGACAGCGGGGACGGGAAGCGCAGCATCACCCGGACCCCGCCCAGCCATTCGGTGAGCGCGTCGGCCTCCGCGGCGAGCGCCCGCTCGGCCTCGACTCCGACGTCCTCGAGCAGGTGCACCACCACCCGACCCGCCTCGTCCTGCCACCAGCCGCCGACGATCCGCCCGTCCCACCACGCGGTGGGTCCGGCGTTGCCGACACTGTCGAACAGCGGCTGCTGGTAGGACCCCAGGTACCAGTCGCGCTCGCGCCACCCCATCGTCGTCGGGTCCAGACCCGGCAGCAGCGCGGCCCACGGCTCGACCGCCCCGACGGGCGCCAGGTCGTCCGCGAGCAGGTAGCCCACCCCGCCGTCGAGGTCCACCCGGGCGACGTCCAGCACCGACAGCGCCTGCCGCACGGCCGTCAGGGTCGAACCCAGCCACCACTTCAGGTCGGCCTCGGTGCCCGGCCCGAACGCGCGCAGCCATTCGGCGACCAGGCGCGCGGTGCCGTCCCCCTCGGGGACCGACGCGATCCGCGACCCGAGCCACGATTCCGTTGTTGCCCAGCGGTTTCGGGACGTCCACCAGGACCCGTCGTTGCCGGCGCGCACGACGAGGCCCTCCGCGGACAGCACGGTCAGGACGCGCGGCCCGATCGACATCTTCCCGCCCCAGCTCTTGCCCTCCCCGTGCACGATGGCCCCGGCGAGCACCGGAATCGCCGCCTTGAGCTCGCGGTAGGACACCGGCCCGGCGCCGTCGGCGAGCGCGCCGAGCACCGCGGCACCCGCCTCGTCCAACCATCGGGCGCCGTCGCCGAACAGCCCCGCCTTCTCCACATCGCGGACGAGGCTGCGGCGTTCCCGGTCGGCGACCCGGCCGCTCGCCCCGGCCTGCGCGGCGGGCAGCGTCTCGCGCGGGAAGACGAATTGGGTGCGGCGCATCGCGAGGTGCCGGACCAGCGACCGCTCCTCGTACAGCGCCCGATCCAGGTCACCGACCGTCATCCCGTCCACCCGGGCCCGCGCGGACAGGTAGACGGTGGCCGGGTCGGTGGCGTGCAGGCACACCAGGCCGCGGGGCGGGTTGGTTACCGTTGCGGACCACCCCCCCCGCGACAAGGGATGTCGGCGGGACAAACAGGGCCAACACCCCCCGGGGACCCCCCCCCCCCCCCCCCCCCCCCCCCCCCCCCCCCCCTCCTCCCCCCC